>CBDUUU010000033.1:0-7140 GCA_965370485.1 uncultured bacterium | reverse complement strand
ATAAAAGAGAAGTTTGATTGCCAGAGAAAGGAGGATAATCGCCATGCCATAGTTTCCAACGAGGCGGTAAAAGAAGTGCAATGCCGAGTTGATAACAACTGCAACCGGCCCCCAAAAGCCAAAATCGATAATTCTCTCAAGCCCATCTGCCGCATTCCGCAGCGCAGATGTTTTAAGGGGCCCTAAATATAAACCGAAATGGCTGGTCAGGCACTTGCCCGGCGCAAGTGTAAAGGCGGGGATGCACAGGCCGATTTCCTTCCTGCCGTTGCCATAGCCAAGCACCCTTGCTGTATCAATCCCCTTATGGGGTATTAAGATGGCGCTGAAATATTCACTTGTCAACGCAACCCATTCTGCATTCTTGTGCAGTTTGGGCACATCGGGCAGAAGGGTAGGCTGTGAGAAGAATGTCTTAACTGTCTGCTCGCGCTTTACCCTGCCGCCTATAGAGCAAACGCTTCCTCCCTTTGAACCCCGTCCTCTCGGACTGCTCCGCTCATCTACGCCAACTCCCGGGCCATATATAATCAGGCCATTTTTTTCTGTGAGCGGCTCCTTCCCTATGTTTTTGAAAGTAATCTCAACATCTATCCCGTAAGTATCCGGTTTAAATGTCAGTTTCTTAACGATGCTTAGCCTGCCGTCCACAAGTCCGGTGAGTGATATGGTTTTATCTCCCTCATTATTTGTCCCTGTGCCAGGCTCATAGGGAAGGGTGTTTAATCTTTTGTCATCTATGATACCCGGAAGGGAAATGGCAAAGGGATAATACTCAAAATAGTCAGGGACAAGCTCAACTGCCTCAGCCACTGCGAGTTCATTCCAGATGTCGCTTTCTTTAGAGACCTCTCCGGCAATGTCTCCTCTTAGCTCCTTGATTCTGGCGGTGCGTATGCCTGAATCTCTGCCCTTAAACAGAAGCTCGTTTTTCTGGCGGATAAGGGCCTCTTTTTGAGCCTCTGCCCGGGGTTTCCCCTGAGCAATTTGCCTGTCAATCGAGGCAATCTGCCTCTCTAATGGCTTAAGGGCGCCCTGGAGCTCTTTCTGCGACCACAGCTTTACCTTATACTTCTTCAGGCGGCAGTTCTTAATCTTTCCTCCGCTCGAGGTAAAAACCAACCGTAATAGCTCTGTGTCAATAGGTATGTTCTCCCCTGCCTTTTCCGCAATCGCGGGTTTTTCGGTCTCTCTCAATCTTGGGCCGGCCACTGCTGTCTGCCTGACCTCTTCCTGTTCGACCTCCCCGGGGATGGTCTCCTGTTCATGGTGTTTCCCGGCAAGAAAGGAATAATAGGTAAAGAGAATAACGGTGGATAAAAGAACGGCAAGGATTAATCTTTTTTCCATAAAAGTTAGTCTACGGGGTCATAGCCTCCGGGGTTCATCGGGTTACATCGCAGAAATCTCTTGAGGGAGAGACCCGCCCCCTTCCACAGCCCCCATTTTTTAACGGCGTCCAGGGTATATGTGGAGCAGGTCGGGACAAACCGGCAGCAGGGCGGTTTAAAAGGCGAGATAAACCTCTTGTAAAAGATTATAATGGCGATAACAAATCTCAAAGTACTTTTTCAAAAAGCCTTAAAACTATTCTCTCGAGTTCCTGAAGCGTCAGGGAAGATGCCCTTGTCACGAATACAAGGCTTATGCCCTGCGGGAGCTCATTTTTGTTTTTCCGGTAAACCTCCCGGAGAAGGCGCTTCGTCCTGTTCCTTTTTACCGCAGGGTTTGCCCTATCTGCCACGACGAAGCCTGCCTTCCGGGATAGTCCCTTTCCCCGTAAGACATAAATCCTTAGAGAGCCCTCCCTGAAACATCTCCCGCTTTTAAAAACTCCCCTGAACTCTTTCCCTTTTCTAATGCGCTCCTCTTTTCTCAGGGTGTATTTTCTGTTCAAGCAGTCAATCTTTTGCGCCCTTTTGCACGTCTCCTCTTGAGAATGTCCCTGCCGCTTTTCGTTGACATTCTTTTTCGGAAGCCATGCTCCCTTTTTCTCTTGCGCTTCGATGGTTTGTATGTTGGTTTCATATCTACATTATACCATTATCCCCCGCTCTGTCAAAAGGAATTGAACGAAACCATATAGCAGACACGATTGCCGAAACAATCATCGAGATGGCGATGCCATACCATATTCCTGTTACGCCGTATATCTTAGACAAGAAGTAAGCAAGCGGTACGGCTAAAACAAACAGCCTCAATGTCGTTAAAACAAGCGAAGGATATCCCCTGCCTGCCCCCTGGAAGGCGGCCGATATTATTATACTTACTCCGCTCAGCATATACAACAAAGACACAACCCTGAAATAAGAAGACCCATAAGCCACTATGTGCGCATTTTTATTGAAAATACCCACCCAGAAGGCCGGAAACAAAAAGAATATAATACCTATCGCCTCCATAAATACCATTGCCATCAAGATAGCAATCCATGTTGTTTTCTGCGCTCTTCTGAAATTTCCGGCACCAACATTATGGCCTACAATAGTCGTAACAGCAGTCGACATTCCCACTGCCGGCAGGAAGGCAACCATCCCCAGTCTGGTAGCCAGACCATACGCGGCTATGGCAAAAGGACCAAAGAATGAAGTAATTCTCACCAGGAAAAAGGTGCCCAGTGACATAACGGCGTGTGACAAAGAGGCGGGGATTCCAATCAGGAAAATGCTCTTTATAATCGCAAATTCATACTTAAAATGCCTGAAATCTAACTTGATATGGGCACTGCCTCGCAGCAGATGGCTCACAACAAAAACTGCGGATATAGACCTTGCAATAACTGTTGCCAGAGCCGCTCCTGCCATTTCCAGCCTTGGGAAAGGCCCTATACCGAAAATCAAGAGAGGGTCTAAAATAATGTTTATAACCGTTCCAAGCATCATTATTTTCATTGGTGTTTTTGTGTCTCCCTCTCCTCTCAGGATAGAATTGCTCACAAAGGCTAAGAACATAAAAAAGGAGCCGCCAAAGATTATGCGAATATATTCAAGGACGAGAGCCATCATTTCCGGGGTGGCGCCAATCAAAATAAATAGCGGTCTGGAAAAGGTCAGCCCTGATACTGTAAAAACTAAAGCCAGAACAACACCAAGCAATAAACCGTGTTCCGCTGTTATTTCTGCTTCCCTCTTACTTTTCGCCCCCAAAAGCCTTGCAATCAGGGATGTTACACCTATGCCAACACCGGAAGCCAGGGCAATCATAACAAATACTACAGGGAATGTTACGGAAATAGCCGCAAGGGCTAAAGGAGACAGCCTCCCGACAAAAATGGTATCAACTATATTGAAACCGGTGTTCAATAGGAAGGCAGCCATCATCGGCAATGCCAGCGAGAGAATATTTTTTGATATGCTGCCTTTTGTTAAATCTCTCTTCATAAAATTATTCTGTGTACGACATGCTTGTTACAGACAGGATGAGGCTTGCGGGTTTGGCGGATACCTGCCAGAGAAAGTCTTACTGTAACCGTTCGACCGTGTTGTCAAACCGAGCCCTGAATATGTCATGCTGAATTTATTTCAGCATCTCAATAATCAAGTTGACGCAGGCTAAAGCCTGCGACTACCAGGTCGGGAGAAGCAGGTAGCCGCAACCTTTAGGTTGCGCAAAAAAGAAATTCCTATGCATTTGAATTAGACCCTGAAACAAGTTCAGGGTGACATTAGCGCGTGAACGGTGACATTGGCGCGTGAACACTTACGTCTTACTTCTCCCTCCCGGCCCCGCTTTTTAGATATTTGAAATAGTCACTGCTGGTTGAGAGTATGATAATGCTTTTTCCCCCCAAGGTTTTTTCATAGGTCTCCAGAGTCTTCATGAAAGAGTAAAATTCAGGGTCCTTAGAATATGCTTCAGCACAGATTTTGATAGCCTCGGCATCTGCCTTACCCTTGACTGTCTGCGCCTGCCTGTATGCATTGGAGAGTATCGTCTTTTCTTCCCTTTCCTTCTTGCCGCGTATCTCCATCATCTCCCCCTCGCCCTCGGAACGATACTTGGCGGCAATGCGCTGTCTCTCTACAATCATGCGCTCGTAGACGGCCTCCCTTACTTCTTCTACATAGTTTATTCTCTTGAGTCTTATATCCACCAGTCTAATTCCATATTTCAAGGCGGAATCAGCTGCTTCCTTAAGTATCAGTTGAGTAATTTTATTTCTTCCCTTCTCAATTTTCGAAACCTCCTCCGATTTCTCACCTCCCACCCTTACCATTGTCAGCATAGGGCGGTTGCTTGTTCTTATTGCCTCAATCAACAGGTGATTGGAAATCTGATTTCTCACTGCGCTGTTCACAACATCATCAAGACGCGCATGGGCAGAGCCTTCATTTCTGACGGTCTGGAAAAATTTTAAAGGGTCATCTATCTTCCATCGCGCAAAAGTGTCAACCCAGATATACCTCTTGTCAAGAGTGGGCACCTGAGTAGGCTTACCGTCCCATTCCAGGAGCCTTTTCTCGAAATAATTTAACTGCTGGATTACAGGCTTTTTAAAATGGAGTCCCGGCTCCTTCTGCACGCTTATAGGTTTTCCAAACTGTGTGACCACCACCTGATAGATCTCCGGGATGGTATACAATACGGACTTCAAAACAATAAAAATTACTAAAATTGTACCCGCAAAAATTCCTTTTTTCATTTTTATCTCTCTTCCAATCTGAGCAGGGGCAGTAAACCTTTGACATCCTCATCGATAATATATATCTTTTCTGTTTTTGGCAGTGCCTTGGCAAGGGTCTCCAGATAAAGTCTTCTTCGGGTAACTTCCCTGGCATTCTTATATTCTTCCCATACATTGGTGAACCTGTTGGCATCGCCCTTAGCCACATTCACCCGGTTTACAGCATATGCCTCAGCCTGCCTTATCATCAATTCGGCTTCTCCCTTTGCCCTGGGGACCACCTTGTTATACTCCTCTAATGCCTGGTTTACATATCTTTCCTTATCCTGCTGGGCGGCATTGACCTCGTTAAAAGCCGGCTTTACCTTCCCCGGCGGGTTGACATCCTGTAATTTAACTGTAACGACCTCTATCCCTGTATCATAGGCATTCAGAATCTCCTGCATTTTTAATTGAGCCTCTGCGTTGATATCCACTCTTCTGATAGTGAGAACTTCATCCACGGAAGAATCTCCAACCACCTCTCTCATAACACCTTCCGATGTGTCTCTGATAATCTTCCCGGGGTTCCTTACTCCAAAAAGAAACTTCTCCGGCTCCCTAATCTTATACTGGACAATCCATCCTACTTCCGCCACATTCAAATCGCCGCAGAGCATCAACGATTCCTTGGTTAGGTCCTCTTTGCTGTAAACGGTCTCAATCCCTGCCCTTAAGGTGCGAAATCCAAACTCCTCTTTAAAAACTCTTTCTACTTTGGGGGTTATTACTGTCTCAATCCGGAAAGGCAGCTTGGTGTGAAGCCCCGGTTCGGTCGTTCTCACGAATTTGCCAAAACGCAGAACCACTCCCTTCTCATCAGTGTCCACCATATAAAAGGAGGTGGCAAGAAGCACGATAATCAGCAGAGCCAGCACTACCCAGCCGCCGTGCTTGAAAACACCCTGTAGTGTTACCTGCGGTGCCAATGTCTTAAAATCCCACTCATTTCCGTTCATCTTTTGTCTCCTTTACATGATTCTCCATTATATTACACCAATTATAATTCTTGTCAAGTTGTTTGTTTTTATATCATACCGGCGCGTTTTCTCTCCGCCAATAAAATGATATTCCTTAACTCATCGACATTTCGTGCGCTCAGCCAACTCTTATCGAACTCCTTATCCTGGGCAATCTGGGCAATGGCTGAGAGAGCGCGAAGATGGAAATTCCGCTCATCCCTGGAACCCACGAGAACAAACATTATTCGGACAGGCTCAGGCGCTCCAGAGAAGACAATTCCCTCTTTGCAGCGGACCAAAATAATATCGAATATCTGCTCCCCTTCAACGATAATATGCGGTATGGCAAGCCCGGGGGCAATCACCGTGCTTGATTCCCTCTCTCTTTTTACAAAAAGCTCTAAGAGTTTTTCCCTGTCTATTCTCAGGCGCCTCGAAGAAATGTCTGCCAGCGCTTCGAATGCGGCGCCGGCGGGCATCGAATGCCCTATATCCAGAATCTCACACTCACTTATCAAATGGTCGAATCTGTCCTCAACAATCCTGTCCCGCTCGTTTATAATCTTCTTTAACTCATCCGGCAATGTGGCATCAACAAGCTCTCTGGCAGTAACCCGTTCGACAACATGCACCAGAGCCGCCCGGCGGCTCACTCTTTTTCTGGCGTAAATTAGATACCAGGACAATGCACAGGCGATAAAGATTCCCGTTATCGAAAGGGGGACTCTTCCCATTTCAAAAATAAGAAATCCGTATCCCAGAATTCCCAATATCTGAATCCAGGGATAGAGTGGAGAGCGAAATTTTGGCCGATAACTCTGTATCTTGCTTTCCCGCATAACGATAAGGGATAGATTAACGAATAGCAATAATAAAATCATTAGAGTAGATGCTGTCTTGACCAGATCCTCCAGATTTAAGAACAGGATAATTACAATCATAAAGGCGGCAGTAAGGATTATGGAAAAATGAGGGGTTTTATATCTGGCATTAACCTCCCGAAAAAATCCTGGCAGGAGGCAATCCCTGCTCATCGCCATAGAATCCCGTGAGGCGGTTAAAATTCCTGCATTAGCCGTAGAGATAAACGCCAGAAAGGCGGCAATGGCAAGTATCACGCTTCCTGAGTTTCCCATAAAGGTGCCGGCGCTAAGCGAGATTGGAGTGAGTGTGTTCGAAAGTTCCTGAGAATCAAGTAATCCTACTGTTACGAAAACAACCGCCGCGTAAAAAATCATCACAATGACAAAGGCAAGAAACATTCCCAGAGGAATATTGCGTCCCGGATTTTTAACCTCTTCTGCGACACAGCATATCTTTGTTAAACCTCCGAATGAAACAAAAACAAGACCTGCAGTAGCAAAAACCGATCCTAAACCAAAAGGCATAAAAGGAGTAAATCTACGTACCTGAACGAACGGGAAGCCGCCGAGTGCATATAAAAGAAGTATGCCGAGGAGAGAAAGGACCAATACTATCTGGAACCTCCCGCTATGTTTAGCGCCAATAATATTA
>CBDUUU010000032.1:0-7327 GCA_965370485.1 uncultured bacterium | reverse complement strand
AGCTGCTCGGGAATAATACCTTTTCTTACAATGGCAGGACAATAGACGTAACCCCCCCATTTAGACGTATTACATTTTCAGAGGTGATTATGAAGAAGTTTCACATAGATATTGAGAGCGAAGACCGGAAGACATTAAGAGAAAGGTTGATAGAAGCGGGAGTGAAGATAGAAGGCGAGACACTGAGCAGGACGCGGCTGATAAACCTTATGGACGAATTTTTAACCGCTGAGGAGCCTACCTTTATTACAGACTACCCGATAGAAATTTCCCCCCTTGCAAAGTGTAAGCCCGGCAAGCCGCACCTCGCAGAAAGATTTGAACTCTTTATCGGCGGACTTGAGCTGGCAAATGCATACTCGGAGCTGAATGACCCGGATGAGCAGGGGCTTAGATTCAGAAAGAGTGAGCATGGAGAGGGAGCCGAAAGAGACAGCGACTTTATCCTTGCCTTGAAATACGGGATGCCCCCCGCAAGCGGGCTCGGGGTTGGGGTCGACAGACTCCTGATGCTCCTCACCGACACCCGCTCTATACGCGATGTAATCCTTTTCCCCCAGCTAAAAATATGAGGCTTGAGTGGTTTCTCGGCTGGCGGTATCTAAGAGGCTCTCATAACTCCACGTTTATATCCACCGTAACCCTCATCGCAACGGGGGGGATTGTCCTTGGCGTTGCCGCCCTTGTCATTGTCCTGGGGGTGATGAACGGCTTTGACAGGGAATTGGAGGACAAGATCATTGGAAACCTGCCCATCCTCACCGTCGAGAAAGAAGGCGGAATAAACAACTACAGTGAGCTCATAACAGAGCTTCAGAAAATGGAGGATGTGCTTGAGGTATATCCATTCATCGAGGGAGAGGTCCTGCTCCGCTTCGGAGACAAGTTTGCAGGGGCACTGTTAAAAAGCCCGCCGGAATTTCTCCATACAGGGAAGATCCCCCGGGGCATTATCCTGGGCGGGGCGCTTGCAAGGAGACTGGGCGCAATCCCCGGCGAGAGCATCTCTATCATATCAGCTCCGACAGTAACAGCCCGAAAGGGGAAACTCAAGCCAAGGATAACCGAATGCGAGCTAATAGAAACCTTCTCCTCAGGGGTGTATGAATACGACAACTCCCTGGCCTATGTGGGCCTGCCCACGGCACAGATAATATTTGAAATGAATGAGGCCGTCAGCGGGCTCGAGCTAAAACTAACTGATATCTATCTGGCAGATTCCGTTGCAAACAAGATAAGAAGAAAAATAGGGGCGCCATTCTACATAATAAGCTGGATGGAGAAAAACGAGAATCTGTTTTCAGCCCTTCGGCTCGAAAAAACAGTGATGTTTATAATCCTGACCCTTATTGTGTTAGTAGCCGCCTCCAACGTGGCAAGCATTCTGACTATGATAGTGATTGAAAAGACAAAGGACATCGGTATATTAAAGGCAATCGGGGCAAGCTCTCGGAGAATACTCGGGATATTCATTGCAGAAGGGCTTTTAATCAGCATCTCGGGAATAATACTCGGAGGTGGCGCAGGCGTTGGCATCTGCCGGCTTCTCAAGGACTATCCCCTTCCCTGGCTTCCCCGGCATATCTACCCATTTGAGAAATTACCCATTCAGACGGAGCCGATGGACCTCGTTTATATAGGCGCAGTTACGCTTATTTTGTCTCTTCTGGCGAGTATTTACCCTGCCCTGCGGGCATCTTCACTTAAACCGACGAAGGCGCTAAGATATGAGTGAGAGCCTCATAGTCATAAAAAAACTCTCTAAGAGTTATCTTACCGGGAAGATGAAACTCACAGTGCTCAGGGAACTTGATCTCAATGTCGAGAGGGCACAATTTCTTGCGGTCACAGGGGTCTCCGGGGCGGGCAAAAGCACGCTTCTGCACCTGATAGGCGGTTTAGATAAACCCGATGCAGGAGATATTCTCCTCGGGGGTGAAAACATCTGCGATATGGGAGAAAATAAACTTTCAAACCTGCGCAACAGTAAGATTGGCTTTGTCTTTCAATTTTACCACCTGCTATCCGAGTTATCCGCTCTGGAAAATACAGGACTGCCGCTATTGATAGGGGGAAAGAAAAAATGGAAAGACAGGGCGCTTGAGATGCTGAGAGCCGTAAGAATGGAAGGCAAGGCAGACAAGAAAGTCTACGAGCTTTCCGGAGGCGAGCAGCAGAGACTTGCCATCGCAAGGGCGCTTGTCAATAACCCCGATGTGGTGCTTGCCGATGAGCCAACAGGAAATCTCGATATAGAAAATGCCGAAATTGTTCTTGACTTATTGCAGAAATTAAATAAAAATGAGGGGAAGACAATCATCATAGCGACTCACAACGCCGGGCTGGCGGGGTCTGCCGAAAGGGTATTGGCCCTGGCCGATGGGAAACTGACATAAAAAGGGGGCTTTATTATGGAGCAAAAAATCTACATCAACGGCGCATTTGTATCCAGAGAGAATGCGAAGGTTTCAGTCTTTGACCATGGCTTTTTATACGGTGACGGCGTATTTGAGGGAATCCGCGCCTACGGGGGAAAGGTCTTTGAGCTGGGCGAGCATCTGCAACGGCTATACAGGTCCGCTCACGCAATCGCACTTAAAATTTCTCTCACGATAGGGAAATTGGAAAGGGCTGTTCTTGAAACGCTGCGGATAAATAAACTGCAGGATGCCTACATCCGGCTCGTTATAAGCAGGGGAGAGGGTGATTTGGGGCTTGACCCGCGAAAATGCACTAAAGGCTCTATAATAATAATTGCGGATGAGATACAGCTTTACCCGGAAGAGATTTATAAAAACGGGCTTGAGATAATAACCGTCCCGACCCAGCGCAACGCACCGGAGTCACTGAACCCATGCATCAAAAGTCTCAATTACCTTAATAATATTATGGGGAAAATCGAGGCAATCAACGCCGGGGTGGAGGAGGCCGTAATGCTGAACCGCGACGGACTGGTCTGCGAATGCACGGGGGATAATATCTTTATCTACAAAGACGGGGTACTCCGGACCCCTCCGTCTTATATAGGCGCATTAGAGGGGATAACGAGGGCCGTAATTATAAGGCTTGCGGAAGGTGAGGGTATCCCGACCGGGGAAACCCCTTTTGCCAGATATGAACTCTATGCCTCACAGGAGTGTTTCTTAACGGGAACCGCCGCAGAGATTGTCCCCGTGGTGAAGATTGACGGCAGACAGATTGGGGCAGGCATCCCGGGTCCGACTACTATGAGACTGTTAAAAAAATTCAGAGAGTATGCTAAAAACAACGGAGTTGCAATTACTTAACTCACGCCCAATCAGGAGTATCTTCATTTCTTCCACCGCTGATGCAGCCAGAACCACTGCTCAGGATACCTTAATACATAGGAGCTGATTAGGGCATTCAGTTCCCTGGTATTGGCTGTTATATCATTGCCTTTAAGAAAAAAGGGAGGGCATATCTCTATTCTATGACGGCGGCCGCTTGCCTCACAATGGGCAAAGGCAGGGAGAATCTCCGCCCCTGTCTTGAGTGACAGGGAGATAGGACCGGTGGTTACAGCAGAAGGGATTCCGAGAAAATCAACCAGCGTCTCTGAGCCTGCCTCATAATGGTCGGCAAGTATGCATACAATTTTGTTGGAGCGCAGCCGCCTGAGGCACTCTGCAGCACCTGCCCTGCGTGGAAGAGAAGGTATTATGCCGACATTATGATGAGTAGTGATATCGCGAAAGTGTCTTCTTACAGCAGGGGCATCAGGCTCGCGAAATAGAAAATAAAATGGGTAACCTTCTCTTGCCAGCCTCATTCCGATAAACGGGAAATTCCCGAGGTGCGCGCTCACAATGATTATGCCTTTTCCTTTCTTAAGGGCATTATCGATATTCTCCTTCCCTTCAAGAATAAAGAGCTGCCTCAGAGCCTGCCCGGAATATCTCTTCGAATGCAGGATCTCGCAGAAAAAGCGCCCCACATTTAGATAGACCTCTCTTGTAATACGTCCTATCTCTTCCCTGCCCTTTTCCCTGCCAAAGACAAGAGAAAGATTCGAAGAAACAATTCTGCGGTGCCTCCCGGAGAGAAGATAGATGAGCCTCCCAACGAATCTGCCCGTCAGATATAATTTTTGCGGAAACAGGTCGATAACCTTCTGGAACGTCACCAGAATGACATAACCCCCGAACCACTCAAATCTTTTTAAGATATTCTTCAAGGACTTCTTCTCCCGCACCAAGACTGAGCTCGATAATAAGAGCAAATACGGGCATAGCCCAATTTCTATTTGCAGGCAGACGCACAGCATCCTTCTCTGTCGTAATGATAAGGCTGGCATTGGCAGAGGCGGCAAGTGAGGAGATTTCCCCTATGTCGGCATCCCTGTACCAAAAATGGTCTGTGTAGCGAAATGCCCGCCTGATATTTGCGCCCAACCCGGTCAATATGCCCTCAAAGCTCTGATAATCCACAACACTTGACAGTGCCGCAATGTCCTGCCCTTTTATCATAGAAAGCGGGCGGCATTCAGAGGAGCCAAGCCTTTTCAGGTGCCTGGGGCAATGTATAGATTCAACAACCGGGGCCTGTGGGTTTATCAGGCGAAGCCTGCTCTTGATAGAGTCCAGCCTCTCCTTCCCAAGTCCATCAACCCTGGTTAAAACAAAGATATCTGCCCTCCTCAGATTTCTTTCAGACTCCCTGAGTAACCCGCGAGGTAAAAAATGCCCATATCCAAATGGGGCACGTGCGTTTATCGTTACGATATCAAGGTCTCTCTTAAGAGACCTATGCTGGTAGCCGTCATCGAGAATGAGAAGTTCTGCCCCAAGCTCCCGTATTGCATATTTGCCTGCCAGGGCCCTGTCCTTCCCCACAACAACAGCAGTTTGTGGAAGCCTTCCTGCAAGCAAAAAGGGCTCATCGCCCGACTGATGCGGGCTAAGCAAAAGATTCCTTCCGTCAGAGACAATCTGAATACCCCGGGACATCCTGCCATAGCCCCTGCTCAGGATTACCGCTTTTCTCCCCGTAGAAAATCTGCGCGCCAGGTGCTCAACCATCGGGGTCTTTCCTGTCCCCCCGGCGGTGATATTGCCGACACTTATCACGGGAACGGGGAGGCCCCTGCCGGGCAGGATGCCGCTATCATAGAGGAAATGGTAGAAGGAGGCAAACGCCCCGTAGACTACGGATGCCGGATAGAGTACCCATCTTGCAATCGCAGGCAGAACCCCTTTCCTTCTGCCGTTTATTATGTTCAATAAATTCATACCATAGGAATTTCCCTAAAAATAACTCTCTGCCTGACGGGTAATTCTCATAAGTTCCCTCTCAAGCTCTTCTCTCTTCTCTTTAGTGTCGTCCCACGGACCGACCTTAACAGGAAGACCATATATCAAAACAGCTCTCCCGAAAGGAGCGGGCACAACAAGCCCGTCCCAGCTGGGAAGGACGAGCTTCCATCTCGCGCTATAAGCAAAAGGGGCAATTGCCATTCCTGTCTTTCTTGCAAGATGGATAATCCCGTCCTGCACTTTACACACAGGGCCTCTGGGCCCGTCAGGCGTAATGGCTATATTGCTTCCGCGGCCGGCCTCCTTCAGAAGCTGGCGGAAGGCCGAGAGGCTGCCCCTGGAGCTTGAGCCGCGCACCGGCCTAAACCCGAGCCTCTTTGCAGTCCTGGCGATGAGCTCTCCATCCCTGCTCTGGCTTATAAGAATTGCAGACTCTCCCTGCCTTCGTATGTAAACCAGAAAAAGGAGGCAGTTATGCCAGCAGGCGTAAATGAGAGGACTTTCAGCGCCGCAAATCTCCTCAAAACTCCTTTCCTTAAGAACCCTGAGGGAGACGGTCTTCTCGAGCAGCCATAGAAAAAACGCTGCAATGGGCGGAATTATTTTCAACTGCCAGCGCTCAACTACTGTGGGACTATTCTTCAGACCTTTTCTTAATCTGTGCCTTTCTTGCTTTAATCTCTTCAACCAGCTTATCTCCATCCTTCGAGTTCACACTCCGGCTAAGCGCCTTATTAAAGGCCTCTTCAGCTTCTTCGAAAAAACCGCCATGCATAAAACTCATCCCCGCCTGGTAATAACCCTCCATTGCCCCCAGGCTATACATTAAGTCATAAACCTTCTTGAGCCCTCCCTGCCCATGCACTTTATCGATGAGGTCCGCCTCGATATACAGAACTCTATTGAGGCGCCTGTTCCTCCTGAACTTCTTTAATATTGACTGCGATACAGCAACAGCATCCTTAAAAAGCGTATTGATGTTTTCTGCCTTTACAGGAAGTTCGCTCTCTGCCTCTGTTACTATTCGTTCTGTGTATTCTATAAACTCATCCTGTGGCTCGGATGTTTTTCTGAACTTATACCTGTGCGCCATAGATTCATACCTGGTCTTATATTGTTCTAAAGTATAGATATACTCCTTCAGATGCAGGGCCTCATGAAAGATTGAGCCAATAATCAGGTCAAATAGATGTTCCCTTCCAAAGTGCTGCTCCTGGAGGTCTCCGCTGCCCCCAAAAATGCGATGCGCGTCATTCTTCAGGCGGTACAGATGTTTTTCTAACTCATCCATCCGTAAAAAGTAAAATCCTCCGTCTTTCCGATAATCATCCATCTGCTCCCTGTATGAAACCCTTGCCCTGTAAAAACCCTCAATAAGCTCACTGACCTCATCTCCGGTGCTTTTTCTGAATGTCATCTCTCTCCTCCAACCCCTTAACTACAACACACATTATAAGACTTTTGCCGCCAAACCGCAAGCCAAAGGTTGACTTGAAAGCTTCAAGAAGAGTATAATTCCCCTGTGAATCACCTTAGGGTTGATAAATGGGCGGCCTTCCTGCTCGTGCTCACCTGGGCTGTTACTGTCTGCGCTCTCTTTAGCTATGGCGAACTCTTCCCTGCCTTCAGACATCTTCTTCACCTTGGGGGCAGCCTCTTGCTACTCCTTTTTCTCTGCCTGATTGCATATCTCAGCGGCAAGGCGCTCTTTCGGCTGATAAAGGTGGAGCTTGAACCTCTCATCGAAGAACTTGTTTTCTGCACCGCTCTCGGGCTTGGCCTTATGGCCTACCTTGTCTTTATTGCAGGCATCTGCGGCCTGCTCTACAAAGGGATAATGTGGGGACTTTTAGGTGTCCTTCTTATTTTTGGGGCAAGGGAAATCCCCCGGACATTTCAATTACTCAAGGGGAGAAGCTTTCCAAAAATTGAGGGCGGGTTTCAAATATTTCTCTCAGTGCTCTTTATTACAACAGTGCTTGTAAACTTCGTCTGGGCACAATGCCCCCCGTTAAACTATGATACCCTCTCCTACCATCTCGGCATCCCAAAAC
>CBDUUU010000031.1:0-7399 GCA_965370485.1 uncultured bacterium | reverse complement strand
TTTTTGATTAGACCTTGAAACAATTTCTGGGTGACATTCGGGGGGGTTGGCGAACCGCCCCTACACTGATAGGAGGATGCAATGAAGTTTTTTCTCTCACAAAGCAATAAGGTTCTGAGTATGATAAATGCCTATATCTCGAAAACCAACGAGTGCATGGAATGCTTCAAGAAATGTTTCGGGGCATATTTTGCGGATGGACTGTGCGAGGCGTTCGAAGAATTAATCCTGGAGACACACAGGGCAGAATCTTCGGCAGATGACTCGAGGAGAGAGATAGAGCTTGCCCTGTACGAAAAATCCCTGATACCTGAATCAAGGGGCGATATACTCGGGCTCCTCGAATCCGTAGATAGAATCCCTAACAAAGCAGAATCCGTCCTCTTCCAGATACAAACCGAGTCTCTCTTAATCCCCAACGAGCTCACCCCGAATTTCAGGAAACTGGTCAACATAAATGTCAGCTCTTACAAAGATGTTGCGGTGGCGGTAGATAGACTATTCCAGAACATATCCGGGGTAAAAGATGCCTCTCTCAGCATTGACAAAAAAGAGAGCGACTCCGATGCAATAGAGAGAGAGCTTATAAGAAAGATATTCTCCTCAAATCTGGACACAGGAGAAAAAATCCTCCTAAAAGAACTTGTAATCGAAATAGGAAACATCTCTGACAGGGCAGAGGACGTCTCGGACCGCCTGAGCATTATTGCTGTCAAGAGACACATATGATATCACCCTGTATATTGGGCGGCGTATTTTTAGGGTGGTCCTTAGGCGCAAATGATGCCGCAAACGTATTCGGGGGAGCAGTCTCATCGCAGATGGTTCGCTACCGGACAGCGACCATTCTCATCGCCTTATTCGTGATACTTGGAGCCCTTATCAACGGCATGCCTGGGATGAGAACCATCGCAGGGCTGTCGCCTCAGTCGTCTCTGTCGGCATTCATAATCTCGGTCGCCGCCGCCCTGACAGTCACGGTCTTTAAGCTCCTGAACCTGCCAATCTCTACCTCGCAGGCGCTCGTTGGCTCAATCCTCGGGGTCGGCTTAATACAGGGGGAACTCAATCTCTTAGGACTTAAAAAGGTAGTAACCTGCTGGGCTGCCACGCCCGTTAGCGCAGGTGTAATCGCAATCATCCTATACCCTGTTCTCGGAAAGCTGATATCGCAGATGAAACTTCACTTCTTAGCCTACGACCGGCTTATGCGCCTCCTTCTGATACTAAGCGGCTCCTACTCGGCATATGCCCTTGGGGCAAATAATGTTGCCAATGTAACAGGGGTCTTTTACCAGGCAAAAATGTTAACTGCATTCCAATCCGTATTGATAGGCGGCCTTAGCATTGCGCTCGGGGCCGCCACATATGGCAAAGGTGTGATGTTCACCGTGGGGAAAAAACTCCTGCCCCTAAATGCATTCTCTGCATTTATTGTTCTGCTATCCGGGGCGCTGACTGTGCACACCCTTGCCTTGATTGGTGTGCCTGTTTCGACCTCACAGGCAGTTGTGGGGGCAGTCCTGGGAATAGGGCTTATTAAAGGCATAAGAACAGTGAGCGGGGCAGTGCTTCTAAAAATTGTTGGCGGCTGGCTCGGAACCCCCCTGATGGGCGGGCTTTTCTCCTATGCCATTTATTATTTAATGCAGCGCTGACTTGTAACCGTTCACGCTGACTTCATATCAACAACCTCAACCTGCACGCTTCTGCGGCCCTGCCATTCATTCATCCCAAGATGATAGGCGATGTCAACCTTCTTATTTGTGCTGAGACCCGAAAGGTGAGACGGGGCCATTCTGAATGCAATCCCCGAAAAAGTCGACTCTGCTTTTCTCAGCCCCATTTTAATATGATTCTTTCCCACAAGGCGCGGGTAGCTAACGGTAACTCCGTAAGAGGCAAAAAGCGGCCTTTCGTTATCCTGCCCGTAGGGCTCAAGCGCATCAAGCTCCTCGACAAAACCCTCTTCAATATTATCCATCTCGATTTCCATATCAATCTTCAGCCTCGGTCTGAGGTCATCATCGCTCAACAGGGAAGATGCAATTCGGTTGATTTCCTTTCTAAAGGGAAGAATATTATCCGCAGTTATTGACAATCCCGCCGCGGAGGCATGCCCCCCTAAACTCAGCAGATACCCCCTTGCCTTCTCGAGCGCGCCGAGCAGATGAAAGCCCTTTATGCCTCTTGCCGAGCCTCTTCCGACATCCCCCTCACCCATTGCTATCAAAATCACAGGTCTGGTAAGTTCCCTGGCAAGGCGCGAGGCAACATTTCCAACCAGCCCTAACTGCCAGGATGCGTCTGTTAGAACAACTATTTTTTCGCTCGTAAGGTCGAGCTCCCTGTCTAACTTTATCTTTGCCTCCTCAAAAATCCGCCTGCTCATCTCCTGCCTTCTTCGGTTCAACCTCTCTATTTCCTTAGCAAGGGCATCCCTTTCAATCTGCGAGTCTGCCAGCAAGAGCCTGAGTGCCGGCTCGGCAGAGCCAAGCCTGCCGGGCGCATTTAACCGCGGGGCAAGGATAAAGCCCACCTCATAGGAGCCGATCCTCCTCTGGGAAAGTCTCGCCTCCCGCAGGAGCGCGCTGATACCTGCCGGCGGCGCCTTATTCAACTGTTCCAGCCCGCATCTGGCAAGAACCCTGTTCTCTCCTGTAAGGGAAACAACATCACCGATTGTGCCCAGGCATGCAAGGGCGAGGTATCCCCCATTTGGGGGCTCTTTGCAGAATCCCTGCAACAATTTATAAACAACCCCAGCCCCGGAAAGCCACTTAAACGGGTAAGGACAGTCTGCCTGCCTGGGGTTTAACATTATAAAATCCCCGGCAGAGTCAACCTCATGGTGGTCTGTAACAACTACATCAATCCCTAATTCCTTTGCATAGGCAATCTCGGAGGCAGAGCCGCTTCCGCAGTCAACGGTGATAAGAAGACTCACACCACGGCGGGACGCCTCTCCGATGGCCTCCCTGTGCAGGCCATAACCATCCGCGCGCCGGGGGATATAAAAGGACACATCCGCCCCTTCATCCTTCAGAGATAGATATAGCAGGGCAGTCCCGGTAATACCGTCAGCATCATAATCTCCATATACAAGAATCCTTTCACTCTTTTCGAGCGCAGACCTTATTCTATTGACCGCCTCCTTCATTCCTTTCATCAAAAAGGGGTCGTGAAATCCCGATGAGTGGAGGAAGTCCAGGACATCTTCCTTTTCAGTAAGCCCGCGGTTAATTAAAAGACGGCAGAGACGGGGCGAGACTCCTGTCTCCTGAGATAAAATCCCGGCCTGAAGGCTCGCATCAGGGGCAATCTCCCATATCTTATTCATTTGTTCATCATTACAAGAGCAGGGCTTGCAATAAATATGGAAGAGTAGGTGCCAACGACAACGCCCACAAGGAGGGCAAAGGAAAAGTCATGAATCGCCTCGCCGCCAAACAAAAAGATTGACAGCACCACAAACAGTGTCGTCAGAGAGGTGAGAATCGTCCGGGAAAGGGTTTGATTGATACTGATGTTAACAACATCGCTGTATTTTTCCTTATACAGCAGGCGCCTATTCTCGCGAATACGGTCAAAAACAACAATGGTGTCGTTCAATGAATAACCGATAATTGTGAGAACAGCCGCTATAACCGGCAGGGTAATCTCCCTGCCTGTGAGTGAAAAAAGCCCGAGCGTTATCAACACATCATGCACAAGCGCAATAATAGCGGCAATGGCAAAGCGGAACTGAAACCGCCATGAGATATATAGGACAATACCAATGAGCGAAAAGACAACGGCCCATATTGCCTGCCGTCTCAAGTCCTTCCCAACCGATGCCCCCACAAAACTGGTGGAGCCAAATCTCTGAGGGTCTTTAAATACGTCCCCGAAGGTCTTTCTCAGACACTCATCAATCAATACAGCGGTTTCAGCCCCTCCTTTCTTAAGCCTCGTTTTTATCACCACCCCGCTGCCATCTCCGGACCCCTGGACAATGCTTTTCTCAAGCCCCGCCTGCCCGAGAGAATCTCTTACCTGCCCCACATCGACAGGCGAGGAAAAACTGCGCAGGAGTAGTGTCCCGCCTCTGAAATCAATACCAAGATTATCCCTCCCCCTGCCTGCGAGAAAACACAAGCCGGTTATGAGCATAACCGCAGAGACAGTGAAAGCCACATGACGAACTTTCACAAAGTCTATATTCGGCTTTCCAAGGAGTTGAAACATATGAATATGCGAAAAGGACTGCCTTGTGCACAGCAGGTCAAGTATTAATCTGGTCACAATGACAGCGGTAAACATACTCGCCAGAATACCTATCGTAAGGGTTATAGCAAAGCCGCGAATCGGGCCCGTCCCAAACTGAAGAAGGGCAACCGCTGCAATCAGAGTGGTTACATTGGCATCCAGAATTGTCACAAACGCCTTGGAGTAACCCGAGGCGATACTGAGCCGTATTGTCTTACCTGCCTTTACCTCCTCCCTTATCCTTTCAAAGATAAGGACATTCGCATCGACCGCCATGCCAATGGTAAGGATTAAGCCGGCAATTCCCGGAAGGGTCAGGGTCGCCCCAAAGCCGGCCAGAACTGCGGCAACTATCACTAGATTGAGACAAAGGGCAAAGTCGGCAATAAGGCCGGCAAGAAGGTAATATCCCCCCATAAAGACCATCACAAATGCCCCGCCTAAGACAGCCGCCCTGAGTCCTTTCCTGATAGAGTCACTGCCGAGGGATGGGCCAACTGTCTGCTCAAACTCAACCCTGACTGTTGCAGGAAGCGCCCCCGCCTTCAACATAACCGCAAGGTCATTTGCCTCCTCAGCCGTAAAGCTTCCTCTGATATAGCCAGTGCTTGTTCTTGGTATCTTCTCATCGATATACGGGGCACTCTCTACCAGACCGTCAAGAACAATTGCAAGGGGCTCGCCCTTATGTGAGTCTGTAAGCTTCTCGAAGATAAGGGCGCCCTTTCTGTTAAACCTTATGTTTACAACCGGCTGCATCATCTGATAACCCATATAGGCATCGGTGAGGAGCTCCCCGCTGAGTTCAACCGTTTTCTCTATGAGATAGAGTCCCTGAAGCCCCTCCTCTCTCGCTGCCCCAAAGGCAAATCTGTAACGATGGGGGGTGAGCTTAGCCGCCACCTGCCCGTTAAGGATGCCATCTATAACCTTTCTGTCCTGTGGATGGAAATTTATGCCGGAGGTCTTCCCCTTTGGCTCAATATATGAAATCAGCTCGCCGTTAACTGCCTCATCGATCTTTGTAATAAGTGCCCATAACTCATCAGGCTTTTTTGCCAGGTGAAACTCGAGCTTCGCAGTCTTGCCAATCAACGCCTTTGCCCTCTCCGAACTTACAATACCGGGCAGCTGCACGACAATTCTCTTCTCCCCCTGGGGTTGAATAGAGGGCTCTCTCAACCCTGATTCGTCAACCCGCCTTCTTATGTTCTCCAGCGCCTGAGAACGCACTGCCCTCGTTATCCCGCCTGCCTCGGCATCGGCAAGCGTAAGAAACAATCTCTCCCCTTCCTCTTCAACCACCCAGTGAGGATAATCCCTTTTTATCAATACCTTTGCAGTCTCTTTATTGTCCCTGCTTGAGAAGACCGCCTCGATGGTACAGCGTTTCCCGGCAGCCGCAGCAAGGGTTACAGGAATTATCTTTTCATTAACGAAGGCGGCCTTTAAGTTTTGAACATTCCTCTCTGTTATGTCTCTCAATGCCTCATCTGTATCAACCTCCAGCACAAGATGCATTCCGCCTTTGAGGTCAAGCCCGAGATTAATCTCTGAGCCCGGCAGGAACCTTCTCACCCCAGGGGGAAGCCTTCCAATAGATGGAAGGCTGTAATATACTGAAATGACTACAACACTGATAACCAGGAGCATCCTGTTTGTTAAATTCTTCCTCATTCTGCTTTCCTGGTAACGTTCGAGATGGCACTGCGCAAGACCTCGATCTTCGTATTGCCTGCCACCCTGAGCATTACCGACTTTTCTTTTAATCCGACTACATCTCCAATAATCCCGCCGTTGGTCACAACGCTGTCTTCTTTTTTCAAATCCCGAATCTGTCTCTCAAGCTGCTTCTGCTTCTGGCGCTGAGGGCGAAAGACAAGAAGATAAAATATCCCGAATATCAGCACCCATGGCAGGAGCAGGGCAAAACCACCTGCCGGCGGGGCGCCTCCCGGAGCACCTCCCGCCATAGCCCATGCCAGACCATATACATTAAAGACCATCCGTTTCCTCCTTTCCAAAAATTTCTTTGTTTGGGACAGAATCTTTTCTAAATGATGATAGCACAAAAAGAGGGGAAGTCAATGGTTAGAAACCGGACTTTTGACAAACGCACTCCTATGGGTATAATAAAAGAGCCTTGGCAAAAAAATGATTTTTCTTATTGATAACTACGATTCGTTTACTTACAACCTTTACCAATATCTCTGTGAGCTTGGAGAAGAGGTAATCGTGCGGCGAAACGACAGATTCAAGCTCGAGGAGATTGAGGAACTTGAGCCTCAGGCAATTGTGGTTTCTCCTGGCCCCGGCTCCCCGCAGCAGGCAGGCTTTTCAAAGGCAGCCATCAAGAGATTCTTCAGGAACATCCCCATCCTGGGGGTATGTCTCGGCCACCAATGCATCGGGGAGGCATTCGGGGGGAAAATCATAAAGGCGAAGAGGTTGATGCACGGGAAGGCATCGCCCGTCTTCCATGATGGCCGCACAATATTCAGGGGAATGAAAAACCCATTTACGGGAGGCAGATATCATTCCCTGGTGATTGATGAAAAAACACTGCCTGATACACTCGAGGTAAGCGCAAGGGATGAAAACAACATCGTTATGGGCATAAGGCACCGCAAATAGAAAGTGGAGGGTGTGCAGTTTCACCCTGAGTCAATCTTGACCGCCTCAGGCAAAGAACTCCTGCGGAATTTCCTCTCAAAGTGAAATTGTCAGCAAAAACGGGATTTTCTGTCTCTTTAATTCTGCTTCTTTTTATCTGCAATGTATCTGCTGAATATGTTGATGTAGAGATAACAAACAGCGGTGGAGCGCTGATTGACTATCAGGTGAAGATTACAACAGGCCATCTCGCAGGGATGGAGGCCGATTTCTCTGATGTATGTTTCGCCAGCTCAACTGTAGATCCAGCAGGCAATCTCCTTGATTACTGGCTCCAGGAATACACCCCTTCCAGCCAGGCAATATTCTGGGTTAAGGTGCCTTCTCTTCCTGCCTCATCTGTAACAACTATCTATATGCACTATGGCAGCTTACTCTCCACATCAGACGGAGACGCAACCTTTGAACTATTCATAAACTTCGACACCGTTACGTTTGTAGGGACAAATCAGGGAAACACGAGCAGCTTCGAGGTCCT
>CBDUUU010000030.1:0-7433 GCA_965370485.1 uncultured bacterium | reverse complement strand
CATGCTAAACTTTTAGGTGTCATGCTGAACTTGATTCAGTATCAGCACGTTTCAGCATCAGCATGTTTCAATATCTTAATGACCCCCACCTATTTCCTCCCCCCTCGAGGGGGAGGATTGAGGAGGGGGGGCTGAAACGAGTTCAGGGTGACATCAGCGCGTGAACACTTACGTTTTATTTTCCACCCACTTCTTAAAAAAGACATCGGAGAATACATAACTACTATTTTCTTTTTCAAGAAATCCGTGTGATAGCAGTGAATTTACAGAAGTCTGCACAGAAGCAGCAGGACCCAAATTATGCTCGGCGAGAAAATCATGTGAAAAAATACTTTTCCCACTAGATGTCGCAAGGGACTTAAGAAAGTTCCGTTGGGATAAAGTCAGATTGTCCCACATAGTGAGGTATATTGGAGTCTGGTTTGAAAGGATATCTGCAATAGCATCATCTACATTTCCTGCAGTTATCTCTTTCTTTTCATAGTATTTATCCCATAGTTGGTGGCATAAAAATTGAATATTGTAAGGTATATTTTCTGTAAGATCAAAGATTCTATTAAGCGCACCTTCCGAGAGCAATGTTTTTCTTTTGGAAAATCCCCTAATAATAAATTTTTCAAAATCTTCTCGACTGATTTTGTTTAGATGAACAATCTTGCCCATCTTGTAAAATGCGCTAGAAGGGCTTGATGCCATATCATATAGTATTGTTTTTTTAGAGCCGGCAAATATATAACTTACATTATGGTGTTGCTGAATATTTGCCCTTAATGCCTTTTCGATTTTCTCACCATTAAGGGCCCGGATTTCCTGAAATTCGTCAAAGGCAATGACAATGCGCTTCTTACGCATATTTGCAACCTTTTCAGGTAGATTATAAAGTTTATCCAGAGTAAGTTCCATACTTTGGTCGCGAGGATGGAAATCTAATCCCAGTTCTGCCTCTCCAGAAGCAGTAAGAGTAATTCTAGGACTAAGTGCGGGAATGAGTTCTTTCAGTACCCTTATCCACCTCTCCGGTTTTGATTCAACAGCGTTGATCACAGAAGCTGTATAAAGATTGGCAAAGCTTTGTAAAGATGTAGCCTTGTAAAGATCTATTCTTACAGTCAGCCACCCTCTTTTTTTTAAAATATGGAATAAATTAACGACTAAAGAAGTTTTACCATATCTTCTCGGAGAGATTAAAAATATGCGCTCGTTACTTTCAATATCTCTGGTGAATGTTTTTATTTCCTCTTTTCGATTAATAAAATTTTCTCCTAAGACTTCTTCTCCGTAAATAAAAGGATTGTTCATGGTTTTTTCTCCTTACATAATGTTCTTTAACATAATGTATTTTAACATAAAATTAAATAAGAGCAAGATAAAAAATTCCCTAAAATGAAAGTTACAAAAATTCAGTTGCCCCAGAGGGAGGATAGTGGTAGTATATACACCGCGGAACATTAGCCGGCATTGTGGTATTATGGAGGGTATCGAATGGCCTTGAGAGAAGAATTACAAAAACAAGGTGACTGGTGTTTTAGGTGGAGGAGTTACTGGCCCCTACCCATTTTACCAATCTTACTTATTGCTTTACAAAATTCCGGATCTATCGAGCGACTTGCAGGAAACCTGGCAGACGATCTTTGGGAGGGTTTATGTATAGCAATATCTTTTGCAGGATTCGCTGTTCGCTGCATTACTACTGGTTGTGTTCCTGAGGAAACATCTGGCGGAAATACAAAACGACAAATAGCAAAAACCCTCAACACGACCGGTACGTATTCGATAGTCCGCCACCCACTGTATCTGGGGAATTTCATTATTGTTTACGGGATAACATTGTTCGTTCAAGTATGGTGGTTTACCTTGATAGTTATCCTGGCATTTTGGTTATATTACGAACGTATAATCCTTGCCGAGGAAGATTTTCTAGCAGAAAGATTTGGGACCTTATATGTTAAGTGGGCAGAGAAAACCCCAGCATTCCTACCAAAATTCAGGATGTGGCAACGACCAAGTTTGCCATTTTCACCTAGAACAGTTATCAGGGAACAATACTCAACATTGTTTGCAATAATTTCGTCGTTTACCTTCCTGGAGGTCGTCGGAGACATATTTGTGGAACGAAAGCTGGCACTGGATCCGGCGTGGGCGATATTCTTCATTATCGGGTTGACGACGTATCTAGTATTGACAACACTGAAAAAGAAGACACAAATACTTGATGTCAATGGAAGATGAACATGAAGATAAACTACCTGGATTGTGCCCCATGCTTCTCAAGACAGGCACTCTATGCCGCAAGGCTCTCGGGTGCAGACGAACCCAGGCAAAGGGAGATAGTAAAGGAGGTATCCAGGCTTATACCGGAGCTTCCCCCGCAGGCTTCCCCGCCTGAGGCAGGCAGACTAATCCACAAACTCGTAAGGCAGATGACAGGGGTGAGGGACCCCTTCAAACAGAGAAAAGAGAAGAGCACCAGCCACGCAATCGGACGCTACCCTCGCCTGTCGAAGATTATAGATGACTCATCGGTTAGAGTGCTCACCGCGGTGGAGCTTGCGATCGCCGGCAACATAATAGACTACGGGGCAAAGAATACCCTGGATATCGATGAGGAAATAAAAGTGATTTTGGACGGAGATTTTGTCTCGCAAAAAGCCATCTTCGACTATCAGGGATTCAGAGCCGCACTGGCAAAGGTAAATAAGGTCCTTTATCTGGGCGACAATGCCGGCGAGGTTGTATTTGACAAACTGCTTATAGAGGAACTAAAGAAAGAGGTTACCTATGTAGTAAGGGGCGGCCCTGCGATTAATGATGCCCTGGTTGAAGATGCCCGTATCTGCGGGATTGGAGAGGTTGCCAGAATTGTTTCGAACGGTTCGGATGTGCCGGGGACACTTCTCGCTTCATGCTCGGAAGAGTTTCTCGGTCTCTATAAAAGTGCCGGGATGATTATCAGCAAGGGGCAGGGTAACTTCGAGACACTATCAGAGGAGAATACCCCCATATTCTTTCTGCTCAAGGTCAAGTGTTCTGTTGTGGCCGAGATAATCGGATGTGAGGACGGCAGCCTCATTTTAAAGGGGTCGGGGAGGAACAAGATTGACCAGTAAAGGTTTTTGTGTATAATGGAGCTATGATGGGGCTCAAGAAGGAAGAGAGTAAGGAACTCGCCGGCTATTTAGAAACGATGCTGAAAATCCGGCGTTTCGAGGAGAAGGTTTTTGAGCTCTTGGCAAGGGATATTATCAAGGGCGCCTCTCATGCCTACGCCGGGGAGGAGGCAGTTGCAGTCGGCGCCTGTGCGGCGGTTAGAAAGGATGACTACATAGCAAGCACCCACCGCGGACATGGACACTGCCTTGCAAAGGGCGGCAAGCTTCCCCAGATGATGGCAGAGCTCTGCGGAAAGGCCACAGGGTACTGCAAAGGAAGAGGCGGCTCAATGCACATTGCAGACGTCCGCTCAGGTAATCTGGGGGCAACAGGCATAGTCGGCTCAAATATCCCCGTAGCAGGGGGTGCGGCTCTTTCTGCCAAAATGAGAAAGACAGGGCAGGTTGTTCTTTGCTTCTTCGGGGACGGGGCATCGAACACAGGCAGCTTTCACGAATCCCTCAATATGGCATCTGTCTGGAAACTTCCCGTTGTCTATATCTGCGAAAACAATCTTTACGGTATGAGCAGTTCGGTTCGCCGTGTCTCTTCTGTAATGGACATTGCGGTGAGGGCAGGCTCTTATGATATGCCTTCGGAGATCGTAGATGGGATGGATGTCATTGCGGTGAGGGAGGCAGTTTCAAGAGCCGTTGAGAGGGCAAGAAGGGAAGAGGGGCCAACACTACTCGAGTGCAAGACCTATCGCTACTTCGGGCACTCAAGAAGTGACCCGCGCATCTACCGAACAAAAGAGGAAGAAGGCGAGTGGAAGAAAAGGGATCCGATAGAGACATTTAAGAGAAAACTCCTCAAAGACGAAATAATATCTGAGGCAGAGATAAAAACCATTGAGAAAAGGGCAGCAAGTGAGGTAGACTCTGCGGCAGAATTTGCAATAAACAGCCCATATCCGGATGTCGCAACCCTGACGGATGATGTCTATGCGTGAGATAACATATCGACAGGCACTGAATGAGGCACTCAGGGAAGAGATGGAGCGTGATAAAAATGTCTTTTTGCTCGGAGAGGACATTGGCATATATGGCGGGGCATATGGTGTAACGCAGGGTCTGTATGAAAGATTTAGCCCGGAGCGTGTGAGGGATACCGCTATCTCAGAGGCGGCCATCGCCGGGGCGGCGATAGGCGCCGCAATGACCGGGATGAGGCCTGTTGCGGAGATAATGTATATTGACTTCAGCACACTGGCGCTCGACCAGATTGCAAACATCGGCGCAAAGAACCGCTATATGTTTGGCGGCAAAACTACGGTTCCGTTTGTCTTACGCACAGAGGGAGGAACAGGCAGAGGAATCGCCGCCCACCACTCCCAGAGTCTTGAGGCATGGTATGTTCACATACCGGGGCTCTTTGTGGTTATGCCGGGGACCCCATATGACGCAAAGGGATTATTAAAAAGCTCGATCCGCAATAACAACCCTGTCATATTCATAGAGCATAAGATGCTTTACGGCATAAAGGGAGAGGTCCCTGATGAGGAATATACTGTCCCCATAGGCAAGGCGGCCATTTCGCGAAAAGGAAAAGACATAACAATCATCGCATATTCTCACATTCTCCAGGCAGCCCTCTCTGCGGCAGGCGAGCTTGCCTCTTCCGGGATTGAGTGCGAGGTCATTGACCTCAGGACCCTTAAGCCTCTCGATATGGAAACCATCTCGGAGTCAGTCAAAAAAACGGGCAAGGTCATTACTGTCTGCGAGGCCTGCAAGACAGGCGGCTTCACTGCCGAGCTCACCTCCCGCATTGTTGAGGAGTGTTTCGACTATCTCGACGCGCCTGTTGTGCGGCTGGGGGGAGCGGACCTCCCCATCCCGATGAGCCCGGTGCTCGAAAAGGCCGCAATCCCGCAGGTGGATGATATAATAAAGGCAGTGAAGGAAACTATGGAGGAAAAATAAAATGATTACCGATGTCATTATGCCCAAACTCGGGCAGACTATGGAAGAGGGCAAGATTGAGAGGTGGCTTAAAAAAGAAGGGGACAGGGTAGCTAAGGGGGATGTTTTACTTGAGATAACAACCGATAAGGCAACCCTTGAGGTTGAATCATACGGGAGCGGCATCATCAAAAAGATACTCGCCGGGGAAGGAGAGACCATTCCCGTAACAAATGTCATTGCCTATATCGGAGAAGAGGCCGACGAGCTGCCTCCCCTTTCCCAGGAGAAAACGGAGGGGCCTCCTCAGGAAGAAAAAGCTGGAGCCCCTGTGGCTCCAATGGGGGAGACCTCTGGAGAGACCGGGTCCCGCATTCTTGCCTCTCCTCTTGCGAAGAGGCTGGCAAGAGAAAAGGGGATAGACCTGAGCCAAATCAAGGGGACAGGCCCCGGCGGGAGGGTCACAAAGGAAGATGTAGAAGCGATAAAGGCACCTCTCTCTTCGATGCGGGAGGCAGTCGCCAGACAGATGTCGCTCAGCAAAACCACCATACCACATTTTTACCGCACAGTAGAGGTAGATGCCTCATCTATAATCGAGCAGCGCGAGAAACTTCTTCCCGAGATAGAGGCCCTAACCTCCAAACGGCTAACCCTGAGCCATCTTATTATAAAGGCAACGGCCCTCGCCCTGGCAAAGTTCCCCTCCCTTAACTCTACATGGGGTGAATCGGAAGTTAAAAGGTATGAAAATATCAATATCGGTCTTGCTATCAGCCTGGATGAGGGTTTGATTGTCCCTGTTATAAAGGATGCCGACAAAAAGGAGATAAGGCAGATAGTAACAGAGGCGTCAGACATAATCGAGAAGGCAAAAAATAATAAGCTGAGTGTCGAGGATTGCTCCGGGGGGACATTTACCTTTACGAATCTTGGAATGTTCGGGGTTGACTCATTCTACCCTATTATAAACCCGCCTCAGGCAGGTATCCTCGGCGTAGGGCAGATAAAACAAAGACCTGTGGCTATAGATGGACAGATACTTATAAGACCGGTGATGAAACTCACCCTTTCTATAGATCATCGGCTCGTTGACGGGGTAGATGGCTCTCGTTTTCTCGCCGAGTGCAGGCAAATCTTAGAGGCGGGACAGGAGCCGGCTTGAGGTATGGGACACCTTTCTGTATCTACCTTCTCTGCCTTGCAATCGGGGGGCAGGCCTGCGCGGAGGAAGCAGTCCTGGATGTCAGGGCAGATACACTCGTGGTCGAGGTTGCCGATGAGTCGGCACCTAATTTCTACACGGCCAGATGCAGCGGGCGAGTCAGGATTTGCTATAAGAATATGGAGTTAAGCGCTGAGGAGGCCTTGTATAACTCCAAAAGCGGCCGGCTTCAGGCAAGTGGAAATGTAACGCTTCTCGAAGACGGGAGTGAGGTCACTGCGGAGAAAATAGAATATCATATTGACTCAGGGCGTATGCAGGCGGCACAGGCAGGCTGCCACTGCGGGGACTGGTTTATCAGAGCTGATGAGGCGAAGAAGACGGATACAGGATATGAGCTTCTGAGAAGCAGTTTCACAACCTGTAACCTGGAGAACCCTCATTACAAATTTCGCGCAAGTCGGCTTAAGATTTATCCGGGAGAGAGACTGCTCGCTCACAACGTCGTCCTTTATGCAGGCAGGGTCCCGTTATTTTATCTTCCTGTATTATGGCGCTCGCTGAAGGAGCACCCATCAGGACTTATGCTCTACCCGGGCTATTCCAGAGAAAGAGGGCTGGTCCTTTTAGGCTATTACAACTGGTATCTGTCCGGGGCCCTTTCCGGCCGATGGTATCTTGATTATCTCGGAAAGACCGGCATCGGGAAGGGTCTTGATGTGCATTACCAAAGCGGGCAAAGCGCCGCCGGTTATCTCTTCGGCTATCATATCGATGAGGAACAAGCCCCTTCCGGGGAAGAATCCCCCGAAGAGAGGTGGAAGCTGCACCTCAGGCACAGACAGAGACTCCCCGGACATATAGACACCATTCTAAGGGTAGACAAACTGAGTGACATTTCTTTTAACGACGACTATCTCAATGAACAGACGTTGAGGCTCTTTACAAGGAGTGAGCTCGAGAACCATGCCCCAACCTGCTCTTTTTCTGCGACAATGGACAGGCCGCAATATATTGCAGGACTATTCGCCCGCAAGCGCATAAACGATTTTGCGACGGTGGTAGAGGCACTGCCGAGCCTGTCCCTTAGCCTGAAGGAGAGATCGATTTCCGACTCCCCCTTTCACTTTAGTGCAGATACCACACTGAGCAGCTTGCGCCTCTCACCCGGGGAGGAAAAAACTGAGGCGGCAACAGGGCGCCGCCAGGTTTCT
>CBDUUU010000029.1:0-7494 GCA_965370485.1 uncultured bacterium | reverse complement strand
GTCTTGAAGTGTGAAATCAGCTCCATCCTGCTCATCAATCCGCAGACGAAACACGTGGAGATAAAGGCCTCCCGCGGACTGGATATGGAAACAATAAGGACAACGCATATTGCAATAGGAGAGAAGGTCTCCGGGTGGGTGGTTCAGCATGGGCAGCCTATTTTTGTTAAGGACATAGAAACTGACCCCCGCTTTGCCAGGAGAAGCGCCGAGAAATACTATACAAAATCCTTCATAAGCGCGCCTGTCAAGATCAAGGATGAATGCATTGGCGTGGTCAACGTGAACAACAAAGTGGACAAATCTTCCTTTACTGAAGGTGATTTCCAGATTCTTAAGGAGTTCGTCTCCCGCGCATCCGTAGCCATTGAAAACGCCAGACTACACCGGAAGCTCCAGGATATGTATCTAAACACCATCAAGGCGCTGGCGGCGGCTATTGATGCAAGAGACCACTATACAAGATACCACAGCGAACATGTAACCGAGTATTCTGTAAGTATAGCCCGGCAGATGGGCCTGCCCGAAGAAAGGGTGCAAAAGATAAAAGAGGCGGCTCAATTGCATGACCTTGGCAAGATTGGCATTCATGACCAGATACTGGTCAAGGTGGGAAAACTAACAGAGGAAGAATGGGCAGAGATAAAACAGCACACATTAAAGGGGGTCGAGATATTAGAACCCCTGGGCTTTTTAGACGGGGTGGTTAAGATTGTAAAATACCACCACGAGCGCTATGGCGGAGGGGGTTACCCGTCAGGCTTAAGCGGGGAAGAGATTCCAATCGGGGCAAGGATTGTCGCAGTGGCTGATTCCTTCGATGCAATGGTATCGGAGCGGCCATACCGAAAGGCAAGAAGCTACGGTGAGGCGGTAACGGAGCTCAAGAAATGCGCAGGCGGTCAGTTCGACCCGTCCGTCGTTGAGGCATTCTTAAAAGTACTGGGGAGATGAAGGTCCTTGGAATTGCCGGCAGCCCCCGAAGAAAAGGCAATACTTCACTCCTGCTTGAACAGGTCCTGGACGGCGCAAGCAGTGTTGGCGCTGAGACCGAGGGTGTATTTCTTGGTGAGCTGAAGATTGCCCCCTGCCAGGCTTGCAATGCCTGCAGGGAAGAGGGCAGATGTGTCATAAGGGATGACATGGGCCCTCTCTACGAAAAACTCGTCTCCTCGGACATAATAGCAATCGCCTCCCCCATATTCTTCGGCTCACTGAGCGCCCAGACAAAGATAATGATCGACAGATGCCACGCGCTGTGGGTAGGAGAGAAAACCGGCAGGCTGAAAAAACACGGCATCTTTCTGGCAGCCGGCGCAGTTGACAGGAGGGATTTCTTTGAGAACGCCGGGGCAATAGTAAAGAACCTGTTTGCCACCCTGGGGGTTGTCTACAGGGATGAGCTTTTCGTACCGGGGGTGGATGAGAGGACAACTGTCCTAAACAAAGTGGATGTCCTTACAGAAGCATTTAACATAGGCGCAAAGGCAGCACGCGCTTAAACCCTGCCAAAATGTTAAAATATGAGTGAGAATATTCTCGAGGTAAAGGAGCTGAAGAAATATTTTCCCGGGAAAAACAGTCCCCTTGCCATGGTGAACCCCGTTAGAAAGCCCGGGAGGCGGCTTTCTAACGGGGTTCACGCGGTAGATGGGGTGAGTTTTAATATCAGAAGGGGGGAGACCCTTGCCCTTGTAGGCGAAAGCGGCAGCGGCAAGACGACCACGGCACATCTCATTCTGCGCCTGCTCCCTGCAACATCCGGAAAGGTCTATTTTGATGGCGCAGACACCTCCGACTTTGATAGAAAGGCATTGCGCAGATGGCGCGGCAGATGCCAGATGATATTTCAGGACCCATATGGCTCGCTCAACCCAAGGCTCACGGCAGGGGCAATAATCGCAGAGGCGCTCCTGTTCCACCGCAGGGCAGAGAGAAAACATCTAAAGGAAAAAACGGCTGAACTCCTCCGGTCAGTAGGGCTCGATGCAAATGCGGCCGGCCGCTACCCGCACCAGTTCAGCGGCGGGCAGCGCCAGCGCATCGGGATAGCAAGGGCGCTCGCGGTATCCCCGCAGCTTGTCATAGCCGACGAGCCGGTATCGGCCCTCGACGTATCCATCCAGGCACAAATATTAAACCTTCTCGCAGACCTGCAGAAGTCCCTGGGGCTTACCTACCTGTTTATTGCGCACAACCTCGGCGTTGTCAGATACATAAGTGACAGGGTGGCAGTTATGTACAGGGGGCGGATTGTAGAGCTTGCGCCCACAGAAAAGCTCTTCAACTCACCCTCCCATCCATACACAAAGGGCCTGCTCTCCTCCATCCCCCGGATAGACGCACAGAGATGCTAAAAGGCGCACCACTGAAGATAATATTTCTTGCAATCCCTCTTTTTATCCTCTTGTTTCTCGGCGTAAGTTTCTTTTCTATAAAGGCAAGAGAGGAAAAATGGGGCAGCCGGCTTGTGCTTGGCTCTATCGGGGACGCATCCTTTCTTAATCCTGTCCTCTCCCAGGACAGCGCCTCCGGTGATATCAACGGCTTGGTATACAACGGTCTTCTCAAATACAACCGCAATCTGGTCCTAACGGGAGACCTGGCCTCCTCCTGGAAGGTCATACCCGGAGACAAGCCCGAGATAATCTTTGAGCTGAGAAAGGGTGTCCTCTGGCATGATGGGGCGCCTTTCACGGCAAGGGATGTCATATTTACATACAAGGTAATAATGGACAAAAAAACAAATACCGTGCGGAGAAGCGATTATGAGCTGGTAGAAAGCGTAACCGCGCAGGGTGATTTTACAATATCCGTGAAATACAAGAAACCCTTCTCCCCGGGACTCGAGAGCTGGACAATAGGCATCATCCCGGAGCACATCCTGCGCGATGAAGATATAAACACAACCTTCTTCAATCGCCGCCCCGTCGGCACAGGTCCCTTTTGCTTCAAGGAATGGATAAGTGATGAAAAAATAGTTCTCGAGGCAAATGCGCGTTATTTCGAGGGCAGACCTCACCTCGACGAGATTATCTATCGCATTATCCCGGAGACATCCCTTATGGAGATTGAGCTCCTCACAGGCGGGGTAGACTACGCAGGGGTCTTCCCGCACCAGTTTGAAAGGATGAAGAAAAACCCGGACTTCGACACCCATAAGCAGACAAGCCTCGGTTATACATACATCGGGTATAACTGTGAAAGGCCGCTCTTCAGGGACAAGGCCGTCCGCCAGGCACTTACCTGCGCGGTGAACAGAGAAGAAATCCTGACCTGTATTCTTTACGGGCACGGAGTGGCTGCCACGGGCCCGTTCCCGCCACATATGTGGTATTACAACCCGGGGCTCAGGGCATACCCGCCTGACTTAGAGAAGGCGCGCAGACTCCTCGCCGATGCAGGCTGGGTAGATACCGACGGAGACGGCCTCCTTGACAAAAATGGAAAACCGCTCGCATTCACACTCATCACAAACAGCGGAAATGACACGCGCAAGGACATAGCCGTTCTTGTGCAGCGCAGGTGGAAGAAGCTCGGTATAAAGGCAACACCACAGCTGTATGAGTGGTCAACGTTTATCAACACATATATAAATCCGCGAAATTTCGATGCCTGCATCCTTGGATGGTCGCTCAGTGTTGACCCGGACTGCTACTCAATCTGGCACTCATCCCAGATAAAAGACGGGTTCAACTTTGTCTCTTACCGGAACGAAGAGGTGGACAGCCTGCTTGAGGAGGGAAGAAGCGAATATAACAGGAAGAAGCGGAAGGCAATTTACGGCCGTATAGCTGAGATACTTGCCGAAGATGCCCCCTACACATTCTTATACGTTCCGCAGGCTTTATCCTCCCTGAGGCGCAAATTTGTCATTGTCGAAGAGGATAAGAAAGGCAGGGAGGTTTATCTGCCTATAAAAGCGGAAAAGGCGGGCGTTTTATACGATGTGAATAAATGGACTGTAAACCCCGTTAGAAGGCCCGGGCTGGAACTTTTGCAGCCATGAACAGTTACCGGTTACATTTCTTCTTCAGACGTCTTCTGCAATGCATCCCCACCCTCATAGGTATCACTATCATCTCCTTTATCATCATACATATCGCACCGGGTTCCCCCATAGGGACAACCATCAACCCAAAGGTATCACCAAAAGTTGTAGAGGAGATGAGAAAAAACTACGACCTGGATAAGCCGCTTCATATCCAGTATGTCCTCTGGCTAAAAAAATTATTTACAGGGAAGCTCTATTCCTTTAAAGACGGCAGACCGGTAGGACAGAAAATTAAGGAAAGACTGCCGGCCACCATCCTGCTCAATCTTGTATCCCTTTTTCTTATCTTCGGGCTGGCAATCCCCTTAGGGGTCTTTTCCGCTACAAGGGAGTTTTCACGTCTCGACAACCTCAGCACCGTTCTCGCATATCTTGGTATATCCATCCCCGGCTTCTGGCTGGCTTATATACTTATACTCGCAGGGGTAAAGGCATTCGGTATCCCGGTCTTAGGAATGCGCTCATTCTCTCTTGAAGGGGCAGGTATAATAGAGATAGCCTTAGACAGAGCTTGGCACATAGCCCTTCCCTCTCTTATACTGGCTGTGGGCGGGATTGCATCGATCTCCCGGTATATGCGCTCAAGTATGCTCGAGGTCATCCGGCAGGACTATATCCGCACTGCCCGCGCAAAGGGATTATCGGAGGATGAGGTCAACTACAAACATGCCCTTCGAAACGCACTCCTGCCGATGATAACCCTTCTCGGCTTTATGCTTCCCGCCCTATTTGGCGGCTCGGTTATCATCGAGACTGTCTTCGCCTGGCCCGGAATCGGCAGACTTGCATATCAGTCAGTGCTGTCCCGTGACTACCCCACAGTTATGACCATTATGACAATATCCGCTTTTCTGGTTCTGGCTGGGAATCTAATCGCCGACATCCTCTACGGCATAGCCGACCCGCGCATTGCGCATGAGAAGAAAATATGAATAAACTGGGAAGTGTTGGTCTAATTATTGTTACCATTGCCTTTCTTGCTGCAATAGCCTCGCCGCTGCTTGCCCCGTATGAGCCAACCGAGATTCATATGACTGAGAGGCTCACTCCCCCCTGCAGGGCACATCCTCTGGGGACAGACCACCTCGGCAGGGATATTGCCAGCCGAATGACCTACGGGGCAAGGATATCACTCTCAGTGGGTTTCGTGGCAGTGGCAATCTCAATCATAATCGGTGTGCTCATCGGCTCAGTGGCAGGCTTTTATGGAGGACTCGTCGATACGCTCCTTATGCGGTTCGTTGACATTATGATGTGTTTCCCCGCATTTTTTCTCATTCTTACAGTAATAGCGCTTCTGGGGCCAAACATATGGAATGTGATGTTTATTATTGGCCTGACAAGCTGGATGGGAACGTCTCGTCTGGTAAGGGCAGAATTCCTCTCTCTTAAGGAGAGGGACTTCATAACTGCCGCAAAGGCGCTCGGACTGCCCAACAGAAGAATTATATTTCGCCATATACTACCCAATGCCCTTGCGCCTGTGTTTGTCTCTGCGACACTCGGGGTTGCAGGGGCAATCCTCACAGAGGCGGGCTTAAGCTTTCTCGGCTTCGGGGTTCAGCCGCCAACACCGAGCTGGGGGAATATCCTTACCGAAGGGCGGCTCTACATCTTTGATGCCTGGTGGCTCACTGTGTTTCCGGGGCTTGCAATCCTTATAACCGTGCTTGCCTTTAACCTATTAGGGGAGGGGCTGAGAAGCAGACTCGACCCCCGCTTATCGTAGCTCCCCGGAGATTACACGCTTTCTTATGCCGCTGTCCAGCCTGATTACCAGGGCGCCGTCCGGCTCAATATCAACAGCCTCCCCGGCAATTTCCCGGCCATTTTGAGAGACGATAACCTGCCTGCCGAGAACCGCCGAAACGCTGCGCCAGGCTCTGCACACCGGCAGAGGCCCTTTCTCTTTTAGGATAAGATAATACCTCTCTATTTGAGAGAATACCTCGCAGGCAAGTGATGTTAGGCAAACCTCCCTGCCAAGCTCCTCCTTAACGGACACAGCATCATTACCTATGCCGCAAAGCTCTTCTCTGGTTAAGTTCACGTTGACCCCGACCCCCATAACCGAAAAATCACATCCTCCCTCAACCAGAATACCGGCAAGCTTCTTACCCCTCACAAGAATGTCATTGGGCCACTTTACAAGGGCAGGAAGTGAGGTAACCTCCCTGACCGCAGAGCTCACCGCAACCCCTCCTGCCAGCATCAGCGAGCCGGAGAAAGACCCCGGATAGAGAACAACGGAAAACCACAATCCCCCGGAAGGAGAGGCCCAACGCCTGCCGCGTCTTCCCCTTCCTGCGCTCTGTTTCTCAGCAATAACTACCGTCCCCTCAGGTGCCCCCTCCTTCGCAAGCCTGCATGCCTCATCCTGGGTTGAGGAGATACAAGAGAAGTAATAAAGCCTTCTTCCGATGAATTTTGTGGAGAGTCTTTCTCTTAGGGGTTGGGAAAGGAAGCCCTCAGTCACTCCTCAATCTCCAGACTCATGTCAAGGCCACCTGCAGAGTGTGTCAGGGAACCGATTGAGACCCTGTCAACGCCTGTGCCTGCAATCTTCCCTATGCGGGCAAGGCTGACATTGCCTGAGGCCTCTAAAAGCAGCCGTGGCCTTTTCTTCTTCGCCATCTTCACTGCCTCTCTCATCTCAGAGACCCCCATATTGTCAAGCATAATAATGTCTGCCTTTTCTTCAAGTGCCTCGGCCAGCTCCCTCAGGTTATTTACCTCTATCTCGACCTTTATCTTCCCGGGCAGTTTCAGACGCACCTGCCTGAGCTGCCTCCCGAGCCCGCCGGAGGCCAGCCTTATGTGATTGTCCTTAATAAGAACAGCCTTGTCCAGACCGGACCTGTGATTGAAACCACCTCCAACCCTAACGGCATATTTCTCAAGCATGCGCAGGCCGGGGGTGGTCTTACGGGTATCCATAATCTTTACACCTGTACCGGCCACCCTCTTAACAAACTCCCGCGTGAGAGTGGCGATACCGCTTAATCTGCTGAGAAAATTAAGGGCGGTCCTCTCGGCTGTGAGAATACTCCTTGCCTTTCCCTTTATTTCTAAAATGGTCTGCCCCCTCCCTGCCATATCCCCTTCCCTGATTAGTCTCCTGAGCTTGAGAGAGCTATCAACGCACCTGAAAACAAGCTCGCAGACCGGCAAGCCTGCAATGAGCCCCCTCTGCTTTGTTCTGACATAGCCCCTTGCCTTTAGGGAGGCTGGAATGATGGCCCTGGTCGTGATATCCCCGGCTCCTACATCTTCCCTCAGCGCCGCTCTTACCAAAGAAAGCATCTCACTTTTCATAAAGTTCTCCCGTAACCGTTCACGCGCTAACGTCACCCTGGGCGACCGCAAGGGTCGCCCCTACGCAGAAAGGAAATTCCTATACTATCAAGTCAACGCAGGCTAAAGCCTGCGACTACCAGATT
>CBDUUU010000028.1:0-7528 GCA_965370485.1 uncultured bacterium | reverse complement strand
TAGACGGGCATTAGCGGGTGGTGAAGGTGAGAGGAAAATTCATTCTGCAGGGCTGTCGGCTACCCGGTTTAGTAAGAGCTTGCTTGCTTGCGCAATACGGACAGCTTCCTGCATCATAAGTGTCAAAGCTTACCACCAGAAGAGACTCACTCTTTACTCCAAAGTCAATCCTGCCCCCGCTTCTATCAACCAGTGAGCCCACACCCACAAGGACACCGCCATCCTCTCCTACAAGCCCAATCACCTCTTTCACCGAGCCGCCGGTAGTTACAACATCCTCTACAACGAGAACCCTCTCGCCTTTTTTAATCTTGAATCCGCGCCTTAGCCGCATTAGTCCGCCTTCCCGCTCTGAGAATATAGCCCTCACCCCGAGAGCCCTGCCAACCTCCTGCGCGAGAACTACGCCTCCAAGGGCAGGTCCTATAACAACCTCCGGCGCATCTTCACTGAATCTCTCCGCAAGCGCCCCGGCAAGTCTCTCTGCATGCCGGGGATACTGAAGAGAAACTGCGCACTGCAGGTAGAGCCCCGTATGCAAGCCGCTTGAGAGCAAGAAATGCCCTTCCAAAAACGCACCTGTCTCCTTAAGTATTTTAAGAACCTCTTTCTCAGTCATCTAAACGCGTCATCTCCCCCGCCTAAACAATCCTCTCTTCTTAAAGGTATAGGGGGCAATCATTTTCTCTGCCTCCTCACGCGGGTTGGCTGCCTGTATTATGGGCCTGCCCACAACAACGAAATCAACCCCTATCTTAATAGCCTCGGTATAGACTGTCGTCCTCTGATGGTCATCCTTGAGCCCCCAGGTGCCTCTTATGCCCGGGGCAACGGTGATAAACTCACTTCCACAGACCCTCCGAATGACCTTTACCTCCCTCGCCGAACAAACCGCCCCGCCAAAACCCGCCTCCCGGGCAAGCTTCGCCAGCCGGCCCACCTCCTCGGGAAGCGGGACGCTAACGCCCAGTTCATTTGATAGCATCTCCTGGCTGATGCTGGTCAGAACCGTTACTCCCAATATAACAGGCCTGTCTACTTTTGCCCTCTCCGACTCCTCTGCCACCGCCTCAGAGACAGCCCTCATCATCCCGCTGCCGCCAAGGGTATGAACACTGAACATAGAAACGCCCAGCTTAACCGCCACCCTCGAGGCGCGCGCCACTACAGCCGGGATATCATGAAACTTCAGGTCAAGAAAGACCTTTCTGCCTTTGTCTATGACAATCTTAACTGCCTCTGGACCTGCAGCCGTAAAAAGCTGGCTGCCTATCTTGAATGTGTCCACTACATCCTTCAACTCCTCCACCAGGTACTCCGCCGATTTTAAATCATCCACATCCAGTGCCACTATCAATTTATTATCCACAATGATTCCCCCTCGAACAATTGCTATCCATCGAACCGACAATCTGCCCTATATCCGAAAATCCGCCCCTCTTAAGATAGCCTTTAATGCCGTCAATGACCTTTATTGTGACATCAGGCTCTATCAGATTAGCCGTGCCAATGGCGACGGCAGCTGCCCCCGCAATTATAAACTCAAGGGCATCTTCCGCGCACATTATCCCTCCCATCCCAATCACGGGCACCTTAACCTCCCTTGCTACCCTCCAGACAATCAAAACTGCAATCGGGTGTATTGCAGGGCCGGTAAGCCCGCCTGTAATATTGCCTAATTTTGGACACCGGCTCTCAACATCGATTGCCATTGCCGGGAAGGAATTAACAAGAGAAACTGCATCCGCCCCGGCTCCCTCGCATGCCTTCGCAGATTCAGTAATGTCCCCTGCGCCCGGAGAGAGCTTTACAATCAAAGGAAGCTCGGTTACTTTGCGCACAGAGCCTACAAGGCGCGAGGTTAGAGCCGCCTCCTGAGAAAAAGCCAGTGCCCCTTTGACGTTTGGGCAGGAGATATTAAGCTCTATCCCATCAACACCCCTTGCCCGGGAGAGCCGCTGCGCCAACTCAATATACTCCTCTTCCGCCTCGCCCGAGATATTTACGAGCACCGGAACCCCTGCCTCTCTCAGAAAGGGAAGTTTATCCTCGATAAAGGCCTCTACCCCCGCATTTTCCAACCCTACAGCATTTAAAAGACCCGAAGGGGTCTCGACCAATCTTGGAGGGGGGTTGCCCGGGCATGCCTCCAAGGTTATCCCCTTAACAACAAGTGCACCAAGCTGAGCCAAATCGACGAACTCAGTATACTCCTTTCCATATCCGAATGTTCCGGATGCCGCCATCACAGGATTCTTCATCTTTATTCCCGCCACATTTACCGCTATGCCGGGCTCTATTCCCACAATATCTCCTGCGCATCGAATACAGGCCCATCCAGACAAACCCTTTTATAAAGAGGGCCGCCGCCCTCAGTCTTCATGAGAATAGCGCATCCAAGGCAGGCGCCAACCCCGCAGCCCATCTGAGATTCCATAGACACCTGGCAGGATATGTGAAAATGCCTGCAAATCCTTGCCGTCTCTTTTAGCATCGGCAGGGGTCCGCAGGCATAAACCCCGTTAGAAAGCCCGGGGCGGGACGTTGAGTCTGCGCCCGAAAGCTCGTCCCTCAGGAGCAGGCTGACCATCCCTTTTTCGCCGCAGCTGCCATCCTCGGTCGCTATCCTTACAGAACAGCCCAGTCCCTTAAACCGCTCCTCGTCAAGAATATACTCCTTTGTCCGGGCGCCTATGAGTACGGTGATCCTGCCGGGGGTAAGCCTTTGAGCCAAAAAAAGAAGCGGCGCAACCCCCACACCGCCGCTAACTATAACGGCCTCATCTTCCCCCGTAAATTCGAAACCCTTTCCAAGCGGTCCAAGCACATCCAGCTCCTCGCCTGCCTTTCTCTTTGCTAAAATCTCTGTCCCCCTGCCAACCACCTGATATAAGACCTCGACATTATCCCCCTCTACATAGTGAATGCTAAATGGCCGCCTCAGGAGCGGGTCTAACAGGTCAGAGCAGCGGATATGAACGAATTGCCCGGGACTTGCCAGGCTTGCGATCCGGGGAGAAAAAAACGAGAGCTTAAAAAATCCTTTCCTGAGCTCACAATTAGAGATAATCCCGGAGCCTACTCTGAACATCTATCCACTACAACCTTGCCCTCCACAATTGTCATAACCGCCTCACCATGCAGTTTCCATCCGTTAAAAGGGGAGTTCCTGCTCTTAGAGGTGAATTTGCCCACATCCACAGTGAGCTCCCTATTCATATCGATGATGGTTATATCGGCAGGGCCGCCAACACGCAAACTGCCCCCGGGAAGCTTTAAGACCCTTGCGGGGTTTGTGCTCATTCGGGCAATCAGCTCACCTATCTCAAGGAACCCCTTTTTCACAAGCATAGTGATAGAAAGTGGAAGAGCCGTCTCCAGCCCGATTATCCCCGGCGGGGCAAGTCCGTATTCCACCTCCTTCTCAGAAACCGTGTGAGGGGCATGGTCGGTGGCAATGGCATCGATTGTCCCATCCCGAAGACCTTCCCTGATTGCCTCTACGTCGCGGCCTCCTCTCAGCGGAGGAGACACCCTGGTATTTGTATCGAAGCCCCTGACGGCCTCATCAGTCAGACAGAAATAATGCGGGGCAGTTTCACAGCTTACCCTTGTCCCCTTACTTTTAGCCATCCTCACCAGCTCCACTGAGCCGGCTGTAGACACATGGGCAATGTGAAGCGGACTGCCTGTGAGATGGGAAAGCATAATATCCCTTGCAACCATCGCCTCCTCACCAGAGGCAGGAATACCGGGCAGTCCCAAAATCGTGGAGACATAACCCTCATTCATTACCCCTCCATCGCTCAGGTACCTGTCTTCGCAGTGAGAGATGACCGGGATATCAAACATACTCGCATATTCAAGCGCCAGTCTCATAATGGAGGAGTTCATAATAGGCTGCCCATCATCGGAGACAGCAACCACCCCGCCGGCCACAAGCTCGCTCATCTCTGAAAGCTCTTTCCCTTCAAGCGCCTTTGTAACAGCGCCAACAGGATAGACACGGACAACCCCCTCATCCCTTGCCCGGGAGCGGATAAACTCTACCGCCCCGGCAGTATCGATGGGAGGGAACGTATTCGCCATGCAGACAACACTCGTGAAGCCGCCGCAGGCCGCCGCCCTCGTGCCTGAGGAAATTGTCTCTTCGTCTTCCCTTCCCGGCTCACGAAGATGCACATGCATATCAATCAACCCCGGGGCAACTATCTTTCCTGCCGCAGAGACCACCCTTGTAAAACCGGCATCACTTATCTCCTCGCCAACAGAGGTAATCTTACCATCCTCTATCGCAATATCCCCTATCCTGTCCAGGCCGCTCGAGGGGTCTATGAGCCTGCCTTCCCTTATAATAAGTTTCATCTTATGCGGATTTACCTTCCAATAACAAATACAGGACAGCCATCCTCACGGCAAGCCCGTTTGTAACCTGCTCGAGAATCACCGAGTATGGGCCGTCTGCTATATCCCCATCAATCTCTACGCCTCTATTTATCGGACCAGGGTGCATAACCAGGAGGTCCGGGCGCGCCCCCTTTAGCCTCTCTTTGGTTATGCCAAAGAGCCGGGCATACTCACGCAGAGTCGGCAGATAGCCTCTCCCCTGCCGCTCCTGCTGGAGCCTGAGGCACATAATGACATCAGAGTCCGGGACTACCTTATCCAGATTATGGCTGACCTCCACCCCCATCCGCTGTATCTGCGCGGGGATAAGAGTGGGCGGCCCAACCACAACAACATCCGCCCCCAGCTTTTTCAGGCCCCAGATATTAGACCTTGCCACACGGCTGTGCATAATGTCCCCGACAATTGCAACCTTGATGTGAGCAAGCTTCTTCTTCCTCTCCCTGATGGTGAAGATATCGAGAAGTCCCTGCGTTGGATGCTCATGAGCGCCATCCCCCGCATTGACAATGCCGGCTGATACATACCCTGCAAGCAGATGCGGGGCGCCGGAGAGTTCGTGCCGCATAATAATAAGGTCGACCTTCATCGCCTCGATATTCCTTGCCGTGTCCTTCAGCGTCTCTCCCTTCAAGAGACTGCTGGAGGAGGCAGAAATGCTGAGCGTATCGGCGCTCAGCCTCTTTGCCGCCAGCTCAAACGAACTTCTTGTTCTTGTGCTCGGCTCAAGGAAAAGGTTTACTATTGTCCGCCCCCTCAGTGCGGGAACCTTTTTGATTGCCCTTGTTGAGACCTCCTTAAATGACCCTGCGGTATCCAGAATTAACTCAATCTCACCGCGGGACAGCTCCTCAAGCCCGAGGAGGTCCTTTCTCTTCCACTTTTTCACTTAAGGACTTCTCCATAATGTAAACCGCCTCTTCTTTATCAATCTCCCTCAGCCTGACATCAACGAGCTCAGCCTGAGAGGTGAGGACGCCTTTGCCGACATAATCAGGCTTGATTGGCAGCTCCCGATGCCCCCTATCGATAAGAACAGCCAGCTGAACAAGTCTGGGCCTGCCAAAATCCATCAGCTCATCCATAGCCGCCCGAAATGTCCTGCCTGTATAGAGCACATCATCAACTATAACAGTGCGCCTTCCGGTCAAATCAAAAGAGAACTCTGTCTTGCCGACAAGGGGTTGGGGGGCGCGCTCAGACAGGTCATCGCGATAGAGCGTAATATCCAGGATGCCCACCGGGACATCCACAGTGCCCGCCTCTCTAATCTTTCCCGCAATTCTCTGCGCCAGATAGACACCGCGTGTTCGTATCCCGAAGATTGCAAGACTTTTTATCTCGCCCTCTTTTAAAATATCCGAGGCTATCCGGGAAAGGGCCTCATCAATCTCCTTCCCGTCCATTATCCTCTTCTTCTGCCGCAAACTCTCCATTGCGGCTTATTATAACAACTGGGGAAGGAAGAAACAAGAAAAAACTGTAGGCGTTCACGCGCTAATGTCACCCTGAACTCGTTTCAGGGTCTAATCAAGTTAACGCAGGCTAAAGCCTGCGACTACCAGTTGTAGTTGCCTGATTTATCAGGCTAAAGCAGGTGGCCGCAACCTTAATGCATACACAATTTGGAAGATTGACAAAGACGGCCGGCATAGGTATAATCCGGAGAATGAGAAAGGGGTGGGAATGAAACTGAAGTTAGGAATACCCAAAGGAAGCCTGCAGGAGGCAACGGTTAAGATATTTCAGAGAGCCGGTTTTAACATCTCCATAGGGCAAAGGTCATACTCCCCGCTGATTGATGACCCGGCTCTGGGGCTAATGCTCCTGAGGGCACAGGAGATACCAAGGTATGTCGAAAAGGGCGTGCTCGACGGAGGTATCACAGGCAGTGACTGGCTCCTCGATGCCCGTGCTGTAGTGAGGCAGGTATGCGAACTCGTCTACTCGAAAGCAGGCTTCAGGGCTGTCAGGTGGGTTCTTGCGGTCCCTGAATCGTCCCATATCAAGCGCGTAAGGGGCCTGAGAAATAAAAGAATAGCAACAGAACTTGTCAATGTTACAAAGGCATATCTCAAAAGGAACGGCATAGAAGCGGAGGTTGAGTTTTCCTGGGGGGCAACCGAGGCCAAGCCCCCGGAATTGGCCGATGCAATAGTGGAGCTGACCGAAACCGGCAGCTCCATAGCCGCCAACAACCTTCGCATCATCGACACCGTACTTGAATCCACGCCAAGATTTATCGCCAACAAGCACTCCTGGAAAAACAGCTGGAAGAGGGAAAAGATGGAAGAGCTCGCCCTGCTGTTAGAAGGGGCATGTGCATCCGAAGGAAAGGTCGGGCTTAAGATGAATGTGCGGCAGGCACTGCTCCGGGATATCCTCTCGCTGCTGCCGGCGATGAAGTCCCCTACCATCTCCGGGCTGAGTAAGAAAGGCTGGCTTTCGGTGGAGACCGTGATTGATGAACTCGATGCCAGGGAGATTATTCCAAAGCTCAAACAGAGCGGGGCACAGGGAATAATCGAATATCCACTGAACAAGGTAATAGATTGAAAATCGAGGTAAACTGCCCTGCAAAGGTAAACCTCTATCTTGACGTATTAAATAAGAGGAAAGACGGCTATCATGAAGTCGTAACAGTCCTGCAGGCAATTGACCTGTGGGACACAATATTTCTGAGTGAAAAGAAGAATGGCATTGAAATTCACTGTGGAGATGATCTGCCGCCCAACGAAGACAATCTCACCTTTCAGTCTGCAGCTATCCTGATGAAAGAGGAAAGAATAGAAGCAGGTATCTCAATCGAACTCAGTAAAAGAATACCAATAGGGGCGGGACTCGGAGGAGGCAGTAGTGATGCCGCGGGGGTATTGGTCGGCCTGAATGAACTGTGGGGACTGCATCTAACAGCTGAAAGATTGATTGAGATTGGCAGAAAAGTCGGCTCTGATGTGCCGTTTTTTATATCCCTGTGGGAAGATGTCACATCAGTCGGCTCCATAGGAGGCGGGATAAGACTTGGCCTGGGAAGGGGCGATGAGATTACATCTCTGCCTGCATCTGAAGATATGTGGCTTATCCTGATAAACTTTGATTTTCGCGTCTCAACAGGTGAAAT
>CBDUUU010000027.1:0-7544 GCA_965370485.1 uncultured bacterium | reverse complement strand
AGACTTAACAACGGAGGAGGTGGTACATAATGAGCGATGTTTCTACAATAGACATTTCTTTAAAAACCATTCATAAAATTCAGGAAGCATTAGCAGAATTAGAAAAGGCGGTTTCTCCCTATAAACCAGAGTTTCTTGCAAAAATGTATCGAGCAAGAGCTTCTGATTTGGAAGGAAAAGGAGAAAACTTAGCTCAAATAAAAAGGCGCTTCAGGAATGGTTAATGGATGCTAAATATGAAGTCATTTTTCTTCCTGAAGCAGAAGAAGATTTAGAAAAATTAGATTCCTCGATTCGCAAAAGATGTTTGGCCAAAATTGAATGGTTGTCTTATCATCCGGAACTTCTTGGCAAAAAGCCCCTTCAGAATTTACCACTCGCCTTGAAAAATCTCAATGGTTATAGCATCGGGGATTGGCGAGTTCTCTATTGGGTGTATCCTACCCAAAAATGTATTAAGGTCTATGGCATTCAACACCGTTCTTCAGTATACAAGCATCTCTAGCACAAGTTTCCTGGTCGGCAACACCGGTTTTTAACTCGCCTTCTCATTTTTAAGAGATTAGCCATTGTGTAGTTGACCAAGGTTAATTTCATTCTGGCAGAGAAAAAGATAAAACTCATTGTTGACAGAAGCGGTCTTCCTGACGATCCACTCAAAATCCTTTCCTGGGAAGAGTTAAGATAAAGGGAAAATTTTTCCTTGCGTTTTCTTGCTTTTATGGTATAATTCAGTTAGGAAGATTAAGAGATAAATACCAGGAGGTAGTGATGGATGCTGTTAAACATAAAAAAGAAAATGTGACTTTTAGAATTGACCATGAGTTAAAAAGGCTTCTTGAGATTGCCGCTGAAAGGGAAAGACGTAGTTTCAGCAATCAGATTAACATAGCCCTTGAGGAGTGGACAAAAATAAAAAATGAGCTGCATCCTCAATTTATCAGCAATATTAAGGAGGCACTCAAGTCAGGAAAGCCTGAATCAGTCTGGAAAGGGTAATAATTGAGCTTTAGCCAATCTTACCAACAAAAAGCCTATCCCAAATATAATCGCATAAAAAAGAAATTTCCTTCTCTCCATTGATATTGCTCGAGACCACGGCGACCCCGTGAGCCATAGCCTCATAAATGAGGCAACTACAAGTAATGCCTCATGAATGAGGCAACTACAAATAATGTAGGTAACCGTTCACGCGCTAATGTCACCCTGGGCGACCGTAAGGGTCGCCCCTACGCAGAAAAGAAATTCCTATACTATCAAGCTAACGCAGGCCAAAGCCTGCGGCTACCAGGTCGGGAGAAGCAGGTAGCCGCAACCTTTAGGTTGCGCAAAAAGAAAATTCCTATGGTATTCAATTATTGTTTAGAATTTCGCGCATCTTTCGGAATGCCCTTGCCCTGTGGCTAATTTCATTCTTAAGAGAAAGGGGAATCTGTGCAAATGTCTTTTTAAGCCGTGGGATGAAAAATAACGGGTCATAACCAAACCCATTCTTCCCTGATAATTCTTGGGCAATTATACCCCGGCAGCTGCCCTCGCATATCCTCGGGCGGCCGCCGGGGGAGACGAGTGCCGCCACACAGCGAAACTTTGCCTTTCTTTTCTCAGCCCCCTTTCCGCGAAGCTCTCTCAACAACTTTTCGTTATTTTTTTTATACGAGACCCGCTTTCCGGCAAAACGCGCCGAGTTAACGCCGGGCCTGCCCCCGAGGGCATCCACCTCCAGCCCGGAATCATCGGCAAGGGCTGTAATGCCTGTAAGGTCTGCTACGGTTACGGCTTTATGAATGGCGTTTTGCCTAAGTGTGGCCCCATTCTCCTCAATCTGCGGAACCTTTGGGAAATCAGTGAGGGTAAGTATCCTTACCCTCAGCCCTTTGAGTATTTCCTTTATCTCTCTTACCTTACCCTTATTCCTCGTTGCCAGCACTATATTCATTCCCAGTATGCGGCTGAGCACCCCTCAGTTTCCCACGCCTCCACCTTTGAGACAGAAACATAATTCCCACTGAAATCCTCTGATAATCTCTGATAGACCAGGCGGGCAATGTTCTCTGTTGTCGGGTTAACCGCACTGAACTCAGTTAGCTCATTCAGGTGCACATGGTCAAATGCCGCGATGCATCTGTTCAGCCTTTCCTTCAGCCGCCTGAAATCAACCGCCATACCTTCCCCGTCCAACTGCGGGGAAAAGGCAGTAACCCTTATTCGCCAGTTGTGCCCATGCAGTCTCTCGCAATCTCCCTTATAGCCCCTCAGAGAATGGGATGCGCTGAAACTGGTTTCTACTCTCACCTCATACATGCACAACCTCTGCTACGGCGTAGGCGGCCATCCCCTCTTCCCTGCCTGCAAAACCAAGCCCCTCCGGCGTTGTCGCCTTGATATTTATCTTCACCAGGGCAAGCCCCAACACATCTGCAATTGCCTTCTTCATCACGGGCTTGTAGGGAGTAAGCCGCGGCGACTCTGCTAATATAATAGCATCTATGTTGCTTATATTCAAGTCTTCCTTTGCCAAAATCGTTCTTACCCTCTTAAGCAGGAGGAGGCTTGATATGCCGCTAAGGCTGGTATCGGAATCCGGGAAGTGCTCGCCAATGTCCCCCTTGCCTGCCGCCCCTAACAGCGCATCGCATATGGCATGGGTCAAGACGTCCCCGTCAGAGTGCCCGAGCAGCCCCTTGCGATAAGGAATCTCGACCCCGCCCAGTATCAGGGCCCTCCCTTCCACAAGCCGGTGAACATCAAAGCCGACTCCAATCATCGTAACCCCCTACTAACTTCCCTGTTCCAGAAGGATAGCCTCGGCAAGGATGAGGTCTTCCGGGGTTGTAATCTTTATGTTGTTGGAAGGAGCCTCAACCACACGTACCGGTTTACCGAGCCTCTCTACAAGTCCGGCATCGTCTGTCCCGACAAATCCGCTCTCCCTGGCACTCTTATGCGCCTCCATAAGCAGGCTGTACTTAAATGCCTGCGGTGTCTGGACTGCCAGTAAATTCTCCCGCGGGATTGTTTTCTCAACAAATCCGTGCGGCTTGGCTACCTTAACTGTATCCCTGATAGGGGAGGCCGTTATCGATGCCCCATGCCCTTCGGCCTCCTTTATTACAGAGGCTGCAATGTCGATGTCAAAAAAGGGCCGGACAGCATCATGAACGAGCACGATATCAAAACCATCTCCTATCTCCATCAGCACGTTATAAACAGAGCCCTGCCTGTCCTCTCCCCCTATGATGAGCTTACGCACCTTTTTTATATTAAATCTCTCAACAACCTGTTTCCGGCAATATTCTTTCCCGGCAGTGCTGACGGCAACAAAAATCTCATCAATCTCCGGCATACGCTGGAGAATTGAAAGTGAATGGGCGATTATGGGCCTGCCTCCAAGCGGAAGGTACTGCTTGGGGAGCTCATGATTCATCCTCCTGCCGCTGCCTGCAGCAGGGATTATGGCAGCGACTCTCATAGGCTTTTGAACTTCATAAGCCGGCTGGTCCTTGCCCTCTCCATTTCACTTAGTCTCATTATGATATACCTTATGGTTTCCTTCAGGCTCGGGATTAACACATATTCCAATACGTTCACCCGTCTCCTTGTCTTCTCGAGCTCGCCGGCAAGTATCTCGATTGCCTTCTCGGTCTCCGTCAGCTTTATCAGAAGCGGAAAGAGATGAGCGAGACAACCATAAGCCTCGTCCAGCTCGGCGGATGTGTTGAGCAAGCCGTAGCTGTATGGGGAGCCAGTCTCTTTAAGGGTAAACTCAGGCACCTTCAGCCCTAATATTCTTTTTTCTTTTGTCTCGACAGAGATAGACCAGTTTGTAAACCGGACTGCCTCCTTAACCACCTCATTGCCCGAGAGTCCGGACGCCAGAAGAAACCTCTGATAGGTGAGGGAAAGCGCTGACTCAGCCTCCCTGCGTTTCTTGCGCCAGCCTGAGACAGCCTCATTAAACCTCTTCATGAGTTCATCCTGTTTGTTTTTAAGCAATGCGTGCCCGCGGCTGGCAAGGGCAAGCCGCTTCCTCAGCCTCAACACCTCCATTCTATTTGGATTTACCTTTATCTTCATAATATTTCTTAATATACTCCACTCTTATCCTTTTCAGTTCCTTCTCCGGAAGCATTGTTAGAAGTCTCCAGCCCAAATCCAGACTTTGCTCAATCGACCTGTCTTCATCCGGCCCCTGCCTCACATATTCGTTCTCAAAGCGGTCGGCAAAGTCGAGGAAACGGCTGTCTGTCTCGTCGAGAGCCGCCTCACCTAAAATAAGTGAAAGCTCCCTCATCTCCTTGCCGCGGGCGTAGGCGGCAAAGAGTTGGTTGGAGGTGTCAGAGTGGTCTTCTCTTGTCTTGCCCTCGCCGATTCCCTTATCCCTTAATCTTGAAAGCGAAGGGAGGACGTCTATCGGCGGATACACCCCCTTTTTATGCAGCTCCCTGCTCAAAACAATCTGCCCCTCTGTGATGTAGCCCGTCAGGTCAGGGACAGGATGGGTCTTATCATCCTCGGGCATCGTTAGTATGGGCAGCTGTGTGATAGAGCCCTTCTTGCCTTTTATCCGCCCTGCCCGCTCGTACAGACTGGCAAGGTCGGTATACATATACCCCGGGTAACTGCGCCTGCCGGGGACCTCCCTGCGCGCGGCTGATATCTCCCGAAGACTCTCGCAGTAGTTTGTCATATCCGTCAGAATTACCAGCACATGCATATCCATCTCAAATGCCAGATATTCAGCAGTAGTGAGGGCAAGGCGCGGTGTTGCAATCCGTTCGATTGCAGGATCATCAGCCAGGTTAATAAACAAAACTGCCCTCTCAACGGCACCTGTCCGGCGAAAGTCCTCTATGAAATAATCAGCCTCTTCGAATGTGACGCCCATAGCCGCGAAGACGACAGCGAACTCTTCCTTTTCTCCAAGAACCTTTGCCTGCCTGGCTATCTGGGTGGCAATTTGCGGGTGTGGCAGCCCTGCCCCGGAAAAGATGGGAAGTTTCTGCCCGCGCACCAGTGTATTCAGCCCGTCAATAGCAGAGAACCCGGTCTCGATAAATTCCGAAGGATAATCCCTTGCATATGGGTTTACCGGCAGCCCGTTTATATCGGTCATTTTCTCGGGAAGTATTGCCTCTGCCCCGTCTATGGGTGTCCCCAGGCCGTTGAACATCCTTCCGAGGATATCCGGCGCAAGCCCCAGCTCGAGCCCCCTGCCTGAGAATTTCACCCTGCTATTATAAATGTTTACCCCGGAAGAGCCTTCGAACAGCTGGATGAGCGCCCTGTCTCTGTGAACCTCAAGGACCTTTCCCCTTCTCAACTCGCCATCGGGCAATCTCAGCTCTGCCAGCTCTCCGTATTTAACCCCCGAGACCTCCTCAACAAGCACCAGGGGGCCAAAGACCTCTTTTATCGTAAGATATTCCTTAAGCATTGTTCAATCCATCGAATTCAGACAAGTTTTCCTCCGGAATATATTTAGCACGCGCAATTTTCTCGCGGATAGAAGAGAAGGATATATCTTGGCCTGCCTTCAAAACCTCCCCGCATCGGTCATGGAGCTTCAGAATTGCCTCAAGCATCCTGCTCTGTTTTGCAAGAGAGGTATATGCATCGAGCTCGTGAAATGCATTCTGGTGGAGGAAATCCTCTCTTATGGATTTGGAGGTTAAAAGAATGAGCCTGTCCTCGTCGGAGAGCATATCCATACCAATGAGGCGCGCTATCTCCTCAAGCTCTGACTCCTTCTGAAGGAGTTTGACCGCCGTCTCCCTCATTCTCATCCAGCCGGCACCTATCTCTTTGCCCATATAATCCTCGAGATTGTCAAGATACAGGGAATAGCTGGTGAGCCAGTTGATGGCAGGAAAGTGTCTCTTGAAGGCAAGCTGGTCATCCAGCGCCCAGAATACCTGCACCATCTTGAGCGTTGCCTGAACAACAGGGTCTCCTAAGTCTCCCCCGGGGGGAGATACCGCCCCCAGAACGCTCAGTGAGCCTTCACGGTTTTTGCCTCCCCTACAGACCACTCTACCCGCCCTTTCGTAAAAGTGCGCCAGCCGCGTAGGCAGATAGGCGGGGTAGCCCTCCTCCCCCGGCATCTCCTCAAGTCTCCCTGACATCTCTCTCAATGCCTCTGCCCAGCGGGATGTGGAGTCAGCCATTACAGAGACATTATAGCCCATATCGCGGTAGTATTCTGCGATGGTTATTCCTGTATATATAGACGCCTCCCGGGCGGCCACCGGCATATTAGAGGTGTTGGCAATGAGAACAGTCCTCTCTATTAGTTTTCCTCCGCCTCTTGGGTCATCAAGCTCGGGGAATTCAAGCAAGACATCTGTCATCTCATTGCCTCTTTCCCCACAGCCGACATAGACAATGATATCGGCATCTGCCCATTTTGCGAATGTATGAAGGCAGACCGTCTTTCCGCTCCCAAAGGGTCCCGGGATGCAGGCCGTCCCTCCCTTTGCAATCGGAAAGAAGGTATCAATTACCCTTGTCCCTGTAATCAGCGGGGTGTTGGGGGGAAGCTTCTTCGCATATGGCCTCTCCTTTCTCACCGGCCAGGACTGACGCATGGTCAGCTCCTTCCTGCCGGAGGCAGAATCCACCGAGCAGACCACATCCTTCAGTGTAATCTCACCTTCGGCAATCTCCGCTACGGTTCCGCTTACACCGGGAGGAACCATTATCTTGTGGGTAACTACCCTTGTCTCGGGGACAGTTCCGAGTACGTCCCCCGGTACTACCTCGTCTCCTTTCTTAACAAGCGGGGAAAATCCCCACCTGCGATTAAGATCTAAGCCGGGTATGTTAACCCCCTTCGTTATGAAATCGCCGACCTTTTCCCGGATTAAATCAAGCGGGCGCTGGATGCCGTCGTAGATCGAGCCTATAAGCCCGGGCCCAAGCTGGACACTCAAAGGGGCGCCCGTAGTAACAACAGGCTCTCCGGGCCCAAGACCCTCGGTGTCTTCGTAAACCTGGATATAGACATCCTCTGCCCGAAGCTCAATAACCTCACCGATAAGACGCTTCTCGCTCACATACACCACATCATACATATTGGCAGAGGGAAGCCCCTCTGCCACAACAAGAGGTCCCGAGACTCTGATTATCTTACCCTCATCCATCCTTTAGTTCCACCCCCCTTGCGCGCTTTGCCTGCCTCTCGATGAGCCCGGCTGCTATTCCCTTGCTTCCTCTGACCCCGGGGATTCCCGTTACGGCAATGCCTTTCTCCTTGAGCTCCGCAAGCTGCTCCCCCAGCTCCTCAATCCACTCCTCGTTTATGAAGATTATGCGGTGCTCTGAGCCGAGCGTGCTTAAGATACCCCTCGCCTCACTGCTGTCTCCTGCTGGGTAGATGGCACATCCCGCTGATCTAAATATCAGGAGGGAGTTCACCTGCCCAATAAATGCTATATTCAAGGTTCACCCTTTTTCAACCGTGTAGTTGCCTCATTTATGAGGCACAGGTAAATATTCAGTAAACCACGTCATTTGTGGTAGCCGCAGGCTTCAGCCTGCGCACC
>CBDUUU010000026.1:0-7644 GCA_965370485.1 uncultured bacterium | reverse complement strand
GTAATCGGAACCACGGGCATCGATGAGAAGGAAATGAAAATAATCGAAGAGTGCTCATCTCAGGCACCCATACTTATCTCTGCAAATATGAGTGTCGGCGTAAACCTGCTATTCAAGTTAGCAGGGGAGGTTGGAAAAATCCTCGGCAGTGAATATGACATAGAGATTATAGAGGCACATCACCGCCTTAAAAAAGATGCCCCGAGCGGGACAGCAGAAAAACTGGCGCAGATACTGGCAAAATCGGCGGGAAGAAAGCTGGAGGAGGTTGTACAGTATGGCCGAAGCGGCATAACCGGCGAAAGAGCCCCTGACACAATTGGAATCCACTCTGTCAGAGGAGGCAGTATCGTAGGCGACCACACGGTTATATTTGCAGGCCCGGCAGAGAGGATTGAGCTAACACACCGCGGTGAAAGCAGAGAGTTATTTGCCCGCGGGGCAATCAAGGCGGCAAGATTTATTGTTAAACAATCCCCGGGGCTATATAATATGTTAGACGCCCTGCAGTTAAAAAAAATGCTGCTATGAAAGAGGCGCATAGGCTAGAGGAACTACCGCCCTATCTCTTTGCAAAGATTGATGAGGCAAAGCAAAAGGCTCTTGCAAAAGGCATTGACATCATTGATTTAGGAATAGGCGACCCTGACCTGCCAACTCCCCAGCGTATCATTAAACGTCTATCAATCGAGGCTGAAAAGGCGCAAAGCCACCGTTATCCGTCTTACAAAGGGCATATTCGGTTCAGGGAGGCAATTGCCCGCTGGTACGCAGACAGGTTCGAGGTCCACCCTGACCCCAAGAGTGAGGTTCTTCCTCTAATCGGCTCAAAGGAGGGAATAGGACATATCCCCCTCGCCTTTATTAACCCGGGAGATACAGCCCTCATTCCCGAGCCGGGTTATCCCGTTTACAGAGCAGGTGTGACTTTCGCCGGCGGACTGCCCGTAATAATGCCGTTACTGCCCGAAAATAATTTCCTGCCGAAGCTTTCCCTCATCGATGAGGAAGAAGCAAAGAAGGCGAAGATGATGTTTTTAAATTACCCGAATAATCCCACCTCTGCGATTGCCCCAAAATCCTTCTTTGAAGATGTGGTAGATTTCGCAAGGAAATTTGATATCATTGTCTGTCATGATAACGCCTACTCGGAGATAAGCTATGATGGGTATAAGGCGCCGAGTTTCCTGGAAACTGAAGGCGCGAAAGATGTCGGGGTAGAATTTCACTCGCTCTCCAAAACCTGCAATATGACGGGCTGGCGGGTGGGTTTTGCCGTTGGGAACAAGGATATCCTATCAGCCCTCGGGAAGATAAAAACAAACCTTGACTCGGGGATTTTTCAGGCGATTCAGTTTGCAGGGCTCGAGGCCCTTCAGGGCTGGCAGGACTCTCTTGCGCAGATCATTCACATCTATCAGGAAAGAAGGGACATCCTTATAAATGGACTCCGGAAACTTGGATGGAAGGTTTCTCCCCCAAAGGCTACATTTTATATATGGGCACCTGTGCCGGGGGGCCGCACATCAACAGAATTTGCCGAAGAACTTCTTGAAAAAACCGGCGTGATTATTACCCCTGGTGTTGGATTTGGGAAATATGGAGAAGGCTTTATCAGAATCTCCCTCACCACTAAAAACGAGAGACTGCTCCAGGCCCTTGAAAGAATCAAAAAATTCATCCGGTGAAACAGCCTATCTCGGACTTGGCTCAAACCTTGCAAGCCGGGAGAAAAACATAAAAAGGGCAATAGAAAAACTAAACAGCGAGGAGGCAATCCACGTAAGCAGGGCATCTTCATTCTATGAGACAGAGCCTCAGGGGATAAAAGACCAGCCTTACTTCATAAACTGTGTTCTTGAAATAAAGACTACTCTTTCCCCCGCCTGTCTTCTTGAAAAACTAAAATCCATCGAGAGGGAGCTTGGCCGCACACCGGCGGTGCGATGGGGACCCCGCATAATCGACATAGACATCCTGCAATACGAGGACATTATAATCAACGAGGGCAATCTTAAGATTCCGCACCCATTGATGGAGAAGAGGCGTTTTGTCCTGAGGGGACTTTCGGAAATTGCCCCCACACTCAGGCATCCCATATCGGGTAAAACAGCGAGAGAGCTCCTGTGAAGATTATCACGCGTATCAGCGAGGCAAGAAAGGCCCTTAAAGAAAGGCAGGGTGAAACAAAAGGGCTTGTTCCGACAATGGGCGCCTTTCATGAAGGGCATCTCAGTCTTATACGTCAGGCAAGGCAGGACTGCAGCTTAGTAGTGGTGAGCATATTTGTCAATCCAACGCAATTTGGGGCGGGAGAAGACTACCAAACATATCCCCGCGACATAGAAAGAGACAAAAAACTGGCCGAAGAAGAGGGGGTTGACCTTATCTTTGCGCCAACGCGTGAAGAGATGTATTCCCCTACCTATCATACCTTCGCTGAGGTTGAGGGGTTGAGCGAAAAACTCTGCGGAAAGAGCAGGACAGGTCACTTTCGCGGTGTCACAACAGTAGTATTAAAGCTATTTAATATAATAAAGCCCGACATTGCCTATTTTGGTCAAAAAGACTATCAGCAGGCCGTTATCATAAAAAAGATGGTCTCCGATTTGGACTTGGACATAAAGATAAAGCTCGTGCCCGTTATCAGAGAGAATGACGGGCTTGCAATGAGCTCAAGAAACGCCTATCTCAGTAAAGAAGAAAGAGAGGCCGCCGGCATTTTATACAAGTCTCTTACAAAAGCGCAGGGGCTTCTCTCAAAAGGCGAAAAAAACACGGCAAAGATTATAGATGCCATAAGAAAACTTTTAAACTCCGAGGCCCTGGCAAGGATTGATTATGCCTCCGTCGTCGACCCAGGCTCACTCGAAGAGATTGACACAGTAAAGGACCGCGCCCTTGTTGCGCTTGCAGTCCGAATCGGCAACACAAGGCTGATTGATAATATTATCTTTCGCAATTAATGGATTTATTCCTTTATCCTATTTCAAATATTTAACAAACTTATTATTCTTATCAACCAAAACAACCTTTGACCTTATTATTTTGTCTGAGAGCTCAAAGCCGGCTATGATAACCTTATGTCCCTTTCTAATTTTCCTGGCAGCGGCACCGTTCATACAAACTACCCCTGAATCTTTTTCCGCAGGAATAACATAAGTCTCCAACCTTTCCCCATTAGTAACATCCCAGACCGACACCTTTTCCCCTGCGTCAAAGCCTCCCTTTTTTAGCAAAGCAGAGTCTATGGTGATGCTTCCGATATACGATATTTTTGCATCAGTAACAGCCGCATTGTGAATCTTACTTCTCAAGTACCATCTCATCCTTTATCTTCCTCCCTTCTGCTCTCAAGTTAACGCAGGCTAAAGCCTGCGACTACCAGGTTGGGAGAAACAGGTAGCCGCAACCTTTAGGTTGCGCAAAAGGAAATTCCCATACTCTCAAGATACCCCTCCAGGATAAGTGAGGCAGATAGTTTGTCAACAGCCGCCTTTCGCTTTCTTCGGCTGAGGCCTCCTCTGATAAGCAATTTCTCTGCCTCCGCCGTTGAAAGCCTCTCATCCCACGTCTCAACGGGAAGATTAAACTCCCCGCGCAGGGCATCGCAAAAAGACAAAACATTTTTCGCGCTCTTGCCGAGGCTTCCGTCCATATTTTTTGGAAGCCCGACAACTATAAGCGATGGCTGGAACCTGTCAATGAGAGTACGCACCCCGGCGATGCATTCCCTCAGGGCCGAATACTCGATAACAGCAACGGGCTGCGCCGTTATCCCGAGCTCATCACTCACCGCAGCGCCAACCCTTTTGCTCCCAAAGTCCAGTCCGAGAATGCGCATATATCACATCCTCTCCGGCGCAGAGACCCCGAGAAGCCTCAGGCCATTGCGCAGAACAATCCGGACCGAGTGGACAAGAAAAAGCCTTGCATGGGTGAGTTCATCCTCATCCCCGACTATCCTGTGATGGTCATAAAAATTGTGAAAGAGCCCTGCCAGTTTTTGCAGATAAACTGTAAGGCGATGCGGCTCAAATGTCCTGGCGGCACCCTCTATGACCTCAGGAAAACTGCCCAGACACTCAATTAGTGAAAGCTCTTCACTTTCTTTTACGAGTTCAAGAGTGACCTCATCTGCCTCCTTCAGAGAAAAATTTTTCTGCCCGGCAACCAGAAAAACATTAGAAATCCTTGCATAAGCATACTGGACATAATACACGGGGTTCTCGCGGGACTGGCTCTTTACAAGCTCTATGTCAAAATCGAGCTGGGCATCACTTCGGCGCGTCAGGAAAGTAAACCTTGCCGCATCGGAGCCAACCTCATCCAGCACCTCTGCCAGGCTCACAAATTTCCCCTCCCGGGTCGACATAGAAACAAGCTTGCCCGCGCGCGAGAGTTTAACAAGCTGAATTAATATTATCCTGAGAGAATCCTCCGGATACCCAAGGGCACCAAGAGAGGAGCAAACCCTCTTAACATAACCATGATGGTCACTGCCCCACACATTTATAAGCAGCTCATAGCCCCTTTTAAATTTCCGGTAGTGATAGGCAATGTCGGAGGCAAGATATGTAGTTTCACCCGAGCCCCGAACAATAACCCTGTCCTTCTCATCCCCGAAGAGACTTGATGTAAACCACCTTGCCCCGTCTTTTTCTTTTATGAAACCTGCCTCCTCAAGGAGGGATATTGCTTCCTCAACTGCATGAGTTTTGTGAAGCTCATTCTCAAAGAACCAGTGGTCAAATCTTACGCCAAATCTTTCGAGGTCTTCCCTGATACCCTTCAGGAGCCTCTGAGAAGCAAAGTCCGTAAAACGCTCAACAGGGGAATCTTTATATTTGTCTCCACAATCGCTCACAAGTTCCCTTGCAATATCCCTCAGGTACTGCCCGACATATCAAATCTCCGTCTCATAAGGAAGACCCAGCTCTTCAAAATAACGGCTCCTCAGGCTCTTGCCAAGGATTTCCATCTGAAGGCCTATATCGTTCACATAATATTCCTTCTCCACGACAAAGTTAGACGCCTTTAATATATTCGCCAGAACATCACCTGTAACCGCATTCCTGCCGTGCCCTATGTGAATGGGCCCTGTGGGATTGGCGCTCACAAACTCAATAAGAACCTTTTTCTTTCCGCCGAGGTCATTTTCTCCAAAACGGGCCGACTGCCTTTGTATCCGGAGCAAAACAGGATAGAAGGCAGACCGTTTCAAAAAAAGGTTAATAAAACCCGGCGGCGCAGGCCTTGCCTCTTTGACAAACGGATTCTTGAAGTGGTCCAGGATAAGCCCGGCTATTTTTAGCGCAGGCATTTTGCCTTTTTTTGCGATGAGAAAGGCAATATTCGATGAAAACTGCCCGTGCCCCTCCGGAGGTCTCTCAAGAAAAACCTCGGGCAGAGGGTCTACGTTCAACTCCCTGCCTACCTCAAAAAGGGCTTTCTTCAGGCTCTCTTTGATTGAGTTTTTTATCTCTTCTGTCATGGGCAACCACTAACGGGATAAACTTAGCAAAGCGCAGCCATGGGGGGAAAGCTCGGTTAAATATGTGTCCTTCGCCTGCCCAATATCACTTTGCTTCCACAGGTCGCGAATTACATAGTCCCCACCGGGACAGATGTCTTCCCAGCACAGTTTCAGCGCAGCCGTTTTATCATTACGATTAAAAAGCCCAACGGCAGCGGAGCCGCCGGAGAGCTCTTTTACCCAGACCTCAAGACCATTCGCCCGCCTGACACAATGCCCCTGAATGCCGGCCTCATCCTGATTGACAGTTAGGACCTCAGGGTTGGTAATGAGGCTCAGTGTCCATTCATCAAGATGGGTAAGGTCACATCCTAAAAGAAGCGGGGCGGCTAAAATACACCACAGGCTAATGTGCGTGCGCTGTTCATCCTTACTCAGGCGTGTTGGATGGAGCTTTTCCCCTCTGGGCCAGGAAGATGCATCCCCGCCTGCCCCCAGCATACCAATCACCAGCATATCAGGGTCATTCCAGTGCCCCGGCCCTGCAAATCTTTCTAACCTGTCCTGGTTAAAGCCGAGCTCTTCTATGCTTTCCCAGGTGTCAGTAATATCGCCCGTCGTCCGCCATAGATTAGAGAGCTTCGCCCACTCCTGCCCCTGCGCCATACTGGCAGAGTTTGACAGGCTATAGACAATGCCGCGCCCGGCAGCCTCCAGCGCATTGTGCATCCTTCTCACATTATCAGAATCAATGGGAAACCAATCATATTTGAGATAATCTATCCCCCACTCTGCCCATTGTTTGGCATCCTCAAATTCATAGCCCTTGCTGCCCGGGTATCCGCCGTAAGAACGCGCCCACGGTGTCGAATAAATTCCTATCTTCAGGCCCAGGCTATGGACATAATCGCATAGTCCTTTCACATCCGGAAACTTCTCGTTTCCCTGTAAGGCATTATAATGCCCGCCACGCTCACCCTGCCAGCCGTCATCAATATTGATATACGTCCACCCGTGTTTGCTAAGGCCCGAATCCACCATAGCCTTTGCGGCGGCGCGCGTCTTCCCATCATCAACAGCCAATCCCCAGCAATTCCAGCTATTCCACCCCATCGGCGGAGTTAGCACAACCCCATTTTTCATAGCCTTCTCCTGTAAATCGGTAAGCGTTCACGACCACGTTGTCAAATCGAGCCCTGAATATGTCATATTTTTGCCTTGGAAATATTTTCAATTGTAGAAGAAAGGTCATACTGAACTTGTTTCAGCATCTCAATATCTAAAGTTTTGCATTTTTTCCTCAAACAGTTGCTTTATCCTGATTTAATAAGAATATAATATCCGGTCTTCGGAGCTCCTGCAAATCTTATTATCTTATTTTTTCGCAGATATGCCAGATCTCTCTTGATAGTCTTCAAGCTAACCTCTGTAAACCTATTCTGAAATTCCCTAGTGGTAATTTTTTCACATTTTGTAAGATGATCTAATAACCATCTTTGCCTGTTATTTAGGAGAATGCTTACAGGGACATTTAAAGGGACACTTATAGGGACATTTACCTTAGTTCTCTGAAACGTAACAATGAACAATCCATTGGTTTCAATCTTCACCTTGATATTGTGTTTTTTACACTCTTGTCTAATTCTGGTTAAACCCGTACCCATTTTTTCAACATACTTAATTCTGTAAAATAAGTCGGCAATTAGGGGATTCCTTCTTACGGCTATTTTGCCTAATTTATCTTTAGTTAAAGGTTTAATTAATGAGCCAATGTTTGATATTACAATTCTATCGTCAAAAGTATCAACCTGCACATTAGTTCCCACTTGAAAATAATCACGGTGCATAACTGCATTTATTATAGCTTCCCGAAGGGCTTCAATTGGATATTCGGGTATTTCTTTCCTCTGGATATCCTTGATTTCGTAGGAAAGCCTGGTGTTTCTCCTAATGAATTTTATCGCCTCATCCACCTGTGAAACTATATTTCCCTCAAAATCTGCACGGTCTAATACTTCAGCCTTATTAATTCCCAAATATCTGGCACAGGTGACATAAGCATTGATAAAATATCTTTTGGGAGATTTTGAAAAGAATAAGACACCTGCGTTATTTGTTTCTCCATTTTCCCGAACTCCCAAATTAAAGAGCATCTCCTTCAAAGAAGC
>CBDUUU010000025.1:0-7686 GCA_965370485.1 uncultured bacterium | reverse complement strand
AGTCCGGTTCTGTGAGGGGCATTAACCAAAGGAGGTTGAAGATGTCTACTCGACGGTCTAATACTGATTGGTTTAGGGATGCAAAATGGGGTGTTTTTGTCCATTTTCTTGCAGCACCAGTTGGCACCGGTACTACGGAGAGTGCTAATATTTCTGTAGATAAATGGAACAAGCGCGTTGATTCATTTGATACGGAAGGTCTTGCAAATCAACTGGAAGCAGTGGGAGCAAAATATATTTTTATAACCTTAGGTCAGAATACAGGATATTACTGCGCCCCGAATGAAACTTATGATGCAATTGTTGGTATTAAGCCAAGCAAGTGTGCCAAAAGAGATTTGGTAAACGATCTCTATGATGTTCTCAAACCTAAAGGAATTAAACTACTTGCATATCTGCCAAGCGGGGCTCCAGCAGATGATCCTGTGGCTATGCAAAAATTAGAATGGAAGAAAAATGCCGGGCGTTTGGCGGAATTTCAACGAAAATGGGAAGATGTTATCCGTGAGTGGTCTGTTCGATGGGGTAAAAAGGTGTGTGGCTGGTGGATTGATGGATGTTATTATGCCGATGATATGTACCGGCACAACAATCCCCCTAACTTCAAAAGTTTTAGCGCTGCATTAAAGGCCGGAAATCCTGACAGTATTGTTGCTTTCAACTCAGGCACCTGTCTTCCTCCTGTGATTCCCATGATTGAATATGAGGACTATACGGCTGGAGAGATTAATACAGCCTTTCCTGCCTTTGGCAAACGTCATTCACGACTCAATCGCTGGGTAAATCATGCCCAATATCATATATTAAGTTTTCTTGGTGAGGATTGGGGCGCTGGTAATCCCCGGTTTCCTGATGAATTTGTTGCTGGCTATACAAAATACATTAATGAAAAGCAGGGAGTTGTATCCTGGGATGTGCCGGTTACAGAAAAGGGATTGATACCACAATCATTTTTAAAACAACTGACGGCATTGAAGAATGAATAGAAGAGAAGGAATTGCCAAAGAGACTATGCCTATTAAGGTTACTGTAAGGTGGACGGGTTTTTTCAGACCAGTTCTTAAGATTTCGTAGATGTATTCTGGATCCAAGAAGAGGGAAGAAATGGTAATGGAAGGAGCCCGTAGGGCGACTGGAGTTACCATCCAATTTGGTATAGCAGTAGGATAAGTAAGCCAAAAGGCGATTGTCCCCCCTTATTCTTTCCTATCTTTTCTTTTTAGTATGGTTTTCTTTGATGAACGAAGATTATTTCTACCGCCCGCGGTAATTATAACCTTCGTTAAACACTACAAAAGATTTTTGAGGGTTTTTAAAAAATGTGGCGGTTTGTCCAGACCTCTGAAGATGTTATAATCTTAGTAAGCGGAGAAATGGAAATTCTGTTGAATAGAATAAAGGGGGGTTGAAATGAGTGTTACAGGGATGACCGGGAAGATTCAAAAAAACTTTAATATTACTCTTCCTAAGAGAATAAGGGAGGCATTTCATTTGCACATGGGTGACTTCGTCAACTTTGTGATAGTAAAGGACAGGATTCTCCTGGAGCCCAAGAGGCTGGTAGATTCTTCCCAGGCATATTTTTGGACAAAGGAATGGCAAGAGGAGGAGTTGGAAGCAGAGAAAGATATTAAAGCCGGGAGAATTAGTAAAACGAAAAATGCGAGAGAGCTGGTCAAGCAGTTGAAGAGATAAAATGGCAAGACTTCATCTTGAGTATACAGCTACTTTTAAAAGGTTGTATGGGAAATTACCTTCAGAAATTCAAAAAAGAGTGGACAAAACTCTGCTTTTTCTGGAGCAGAACCAAAGTCATCCTTCCCTACGCTGAAGAATCCCTGATTGTGCTTGATGTAGTGTGGTAGAATTACCACAGTTGGGTTAATGAGGTAGATAGTCAGAGTGGTTATTGCCTTTGCAGATGTTGGCGGGGCGGGGGTTTATAGGGGGATGCGGTTTGTGTTCGGAGACTGGCATGAAAATTGCTGTAATCCAGGAGTCCATAGTGGGATTGGGCAGAGTTTTCCTCCGTTCCTTCTTTTCCTCTGCCCTCCCACTTCGGGCAGTGGTTAGATTATGGAAATTACTTTAAGTAAAATAGCAGAGCTTGTTAACGGCGAGGTAGTTGGCGACCCCGGTATAGTCATTACAGGTGTAGCAGGGATAAAGGAGGCAAGGAAAGGGGAGATTACCTTTGTTGCAAATCAAAAGTATGCCTCCCTGATGGAAGATACAGGGGCCTCCGCGATAATAGTCTCTAACGGGGCAGAAAATAAAAATCACGCCCTTATTCGCACTGACGACCCGTATTTTGCGTTTACAAAGGTTATGGAGCTCTGGGTAAACGGCAACGGGGAGACCCCGCCGCCAGGCATTCACCCGACGGCTATCATCGGCGAGGGGGTCAAACTTGGAATGGATGTTTCCATCCAGGCCTATGTGGTAATAGCCCATCATACGCAGATTGGTGACAGGGCTGCACTTTACCCGCATACGTGTGTCGGCCATCACTCCCGGATAGGGGATGACTGTCTTATCTATCCGCGGGTGACAATCAAGGAGAAGTCGACCATCGGAAGGCGCTGTATCATCCATAGCGGGACCGTGATTGGAAGTGACGGCTTCGGGTTTGCTCCTGTAAAGGGCGTTCATCACAAGGTTCCTCAGATTGGAACGGTGATTATTGAAGATGATGTGGAGATTGGCGTAAATGTAAGCATAGATAGGGCAACTATCGGCAAGACCATTATCGGCAGTGGAACGAAGATAGACAATCTTGTCCAGATCGCACACAATGTTGTAATCGGCGAAAACTCAATCATTGTTGCTCAGGTTGGAATTTCAGGAAGCACCACTATCGGCAGTGGAGTGACCATTGCAGGGCAGGCCGGCGTGGCAGGGCATCTGAGGGTTGGTGACAATGTTATAGCCTCCGCAAGGAGCGGTATAACAAAGGATGTGCCTGCCAACACCCGTGTATCTGGATTCCCCGCCCAGCCGCATGAGAAGGAGATGCGGATAAAGGCCGCACTGCAGAAACTGCCTGAGCTGACTAAAACTATCCGCGAGTTAGAGAAAAGAATAGTAGAGTTAGAAAAGAAAAGCCCCTAATTATTGACTATAATCTTGATTGATTCCTTTCTTTCCATTGCCAGAGTGAAGGCACGAGCGGTTTCTTTCAAACCGAAACGGTGAGTTATAAGAGGGTCAACCCTGAGGCTTCCCTTCGAGATAAGCTTAAGCACCCTTTTTTGTTCCATCGGTGTTGATGAATAGCTGCCGCAGATTGTAATGCCGGATTTATATATGAGATTGGGGTCGAGTCCTACGATAGATTGAGGCGCGCATTCTGCGAAAAAGATAACCCTGCCACCTTTTGCTGTGAGATTAATAGCTTCCGCAAGAACCTTTGGTTTACCTACCGCTACAATTACTATCGTTGCGCCTTCGCCATTGGTATATTCCCTTACCCTTGAGAACCCCTTTTCTCTTTCGGGATTGATTACGATATCAGCCCCCAGCTGCCTTGCTGCCTCGAGCCGCCCGGTCTGCAAATCGCAGACAATTATCTTTCCTGCCCCAAGGAGCCGCAGAAGCAACAGATGAAGGAGTCCTGCGGGACCTGCGCCGATTATCAGGGCTGTGTCATCCGGGCTAATGGGGATATCTGAGAGCGCGCGCAGGCAGCAGCTAGCCGGCTCGATGAGTGTGGCTGTCTCGTAACTGATGCCAGTGGGGATTTTTAACATCCCCTTTTTTACACTGCGGGGAAGAATGCGAATAAACTCGGAAAGCCCGCCGGGGTCAATATTTAATCTTTTAAATTCTTCACACTGAGTAAAGAAGCCGCGCCTGCATAGCATACAGGTGAAACAGGGGATATGGTGAGCAACAATCACCCTGTCTCCTTCCTCAAAGCCATCTACATCTGCGCCAACCTTAACGATATCTCCCGCAACCTCGTGCCCCGGGACAAATGGAGCCCTGACGAGCTTATACTGGAGCTTGGCTATGTCTGTCCCACAGATTCCGCAGGCCCTCATTTTCAGAAGAACCTCATCCCTTGAAATCTGCGGTGTTTTTACCTCGCTGTATCTTATCTTACCATCTTCGCAGTAGACTGCTGCTTTCACGGGTCCTCTTTTACGACCTCCATAATATCCTTAATAACCCGGTATGGTTTGGTGATGATTCGCAGCGGCAGTGAGGTGAGAAAGGTGGTCAGGTCCCTGCGCATCTCTTCTGTTAGCCGGCGCGGCTTGGTCAGGATATCTTCTATAAGTTCGGCTGTGTAGGTCTCCAGTATCCTTTTTCGGTCAAGCTTTACCTCGGTTCCGCACCTCTCGCAGAGCACACGGCTTAAAAAATTCCCTGAATAGGTTATTATATGCGGTGTCTCCTCCTCGCAATGCAGGCAGAATAATTTTGTCTCTATCCTGGTAGTCATCTCTGTTTCTCCCATTTTAGAAGATGTAAGACCTTTCCGAGCGTTCCCCCGCTCTCAATTTCTTTCCTTATGCGGTTCTCTCTCTCGAGGACGTCCATTGCTCTGTTGGCAACCTCGGCGGCCTCCTCCTGCGGAATAACAACGACTCCATCGTCATCCCCTACTATCCAATCTCCGCTGCGCACGGAAACTCCCCCAATTTTGAGCGGAATCCCGATTTCCCCCAGTCCCTTTGGTTCCCCTGCGGACGGGCTGACCCATCTGCTGAAGGCGGCAAAGCGCATCCGCCTGATTTCTGATACATCCCTGATTGCCCCGTCTATCACAACGCCTGCAAGCCCTTTCCGGATGCAGCTTGCCGTCGCAAGCTCTCCCCAGACTGCAGGGCCAACTCCTCCGGCATCGATGACAACTACCTGCCCGGTTCTTGCCGCATCCACTGCCTCCACCGGCTTTGCCCAGTCCCCGGGGTAGGTTCGGACTGTCAGGGCAGGCCCCAGCATTTTAATCCCTGGGACAGCCGGCTTGATGCCTTTAAGGGCGCCGCCCCGGTGCATCGCGTCTGATAGATTTGCCGTTGAGACCTTGCTCAGCGCTTCTTCGATATTTGTAGAGGTTACTCTTTTATAGAGTGTAGATTCAATGGGCCTTTTGCTCTCAATCGCCCTCTTTATCTCAGAGGTTGCCTGCCTGACATCACCGGACTTTGTAATAGAGCCTCCGACAATGACAATGCCTGCCCCCTTGTTTATAGCAAGGGGGGCTGTCTCTGAATTGATTCCGCCTGCCACTGCTACAGGGATGTCAACACTCTTAACTATCCTTTCTAACAACCCGAATGGGTTTTTCCCCTCCATCTGCTCATCAATGGCAATATGAACACTCAGAAAATCTGCGCCCAGTTTCTGCGCCTTCTTTGCTGCCTCCTCCACGGAGGTTACTGCAATGGTGTCGATAATAATCTTTGTCCCGTAATTCCTTGCCGCCTTTATGCATTCCCTGATGGTGGCTTCGGCCGCTGCCCCGAGCACATCCACCACATCTGCCCCTGCCTTTGCGGCAGACTCAACCTCTATTTTTCCCGCGTCCATAATCTTCATATCGGCCACAATTGTTTTATCCGGGAAACGCGCCTTTAGTTTTCGGACTGCGTCGAGTCCCTCGCTTTTAATGAGCGGGGTTCCTGCCTCCAGCCAGTCCGCCCCTCCCTCAACCGCCTCTTCCGCTACTCGAAGCGCCCTGTCAAGATTCACAAAGTCAAGCGCAATCTGCAAAATAGGTTTATGTTCCATTAAATATGTATTGCCTTTCCAAAAACGGCCCCGGCTGCCTCGCCAAGCGCCTCAGAGAAGGTTGGGTGGGCATGAATTGTTTTCTCGAATTTCCGGGCAGTTATCCCAATCTGCAGCCCTAAGGCCGCCTCAGCTATCAACTCAGCCGCGTGTTTCCCGATGATATGCACACCGAGGAGCTTGCCACTTTTCTCTGCAATAACCTTTACCATGCCCCCTGTTTCACCATCAGCGTGTGCCCTGCCAAGCGCCTGAAACGGAAATTTGCCGACATCGATTGCAAGTCCCTTTTCCCTTGCCCGGGTCTCAGTCAGCCCTACACTTGCCACCTGCGGCATACCAAAGGTGCAGGAGGGAATGGCATCGTAGTTTACACTCGAGTCGCTTCCAAAGATGTTTTCTGCCGCGATAACCCCTTCTTTTGATGCCTTATGGGCAAGAAGCGGCTCCCCTGCCGCATCGCCAACGGCGTAAACACCGGCGAGCGTGGTTTTCATTCCCTCGTTGGTTATAAATCCACGGCTGTCAAGTAAGTTCAGGTTCTTAAAAAACTCAGCCTTTGTATCGGGGGCCCTGCCAACAGCCGCGAGCACCTTCTGGGATTCGAGATTCTTCCCGTTTGTTAGCTCGACCCTCACCTGTCCGCCGCTATCGAGCACTTCCTTAACCCTCACCCCGGTGAGGATATTTATGCCTCTTCCGGTGAGAGACTTCTCAAGCCTTCTCGATATTTCCTCATCCTCTGCCGGCAGAATCTGCCCCAGCTCCTCTAATAATGTTACCTCCACCCCAAAGGCATTAAAGATGGATGCGAACTCGACCCCTATCGTCCCTGAGCCGATAATAATAATACTGGCGGGAGGCCTCTCCAGAGAAAGCGCCCCCTCACTTGTTATTATCGTCTTCCCGTTTATGTGAAAGTCACGCGGCTTCTTTGCCATGGAGCCAACGGCAAGGATGAGATTATCCGCGCTTATCTCAAGCCGGCTGCCATCTTCTCTCTTAATCTTGACCTTGTTGGGAGAAAGGACCTCCCCTTCGCCTCTTACAAGGGTTATTTTGTTTTTTCGAAAGAGAAAGTCAATCCCCCCTCTGAGCTGTTCTACTATCTTGTCTTTTCTTCTCATTATTGATGGGAAATCATAAGAGATATTCTCTATCTTTACTCCGAATCCGGGGGCATCGCGGCAATGCTGCAGGGAGCCTGCCGAGGCAAGCAGTGCCTTTGTTGGAATACAGCCGCTGTTAAGGCAGACTCCCCCAAGGCCGCTTTTCTCTATAACAGTTACATCTGCCCCGAGTTGTGCCGCCCTGATTGCAGCGACATATCCCCCGGGGCCTCCTCCGATTATTATTATCTTCATTTAAACCCTCGTCACCTCACTGCCTTCAAAAACCTTCATTAACCCTTCCTCTGTTACCTCCCTTTGTTCACTCCCTGCCATATCCCTCAGCATGAATCTTTCTCCCTCTACGATGACTGCGTATAAGGCATTTAGCCGGTTGGCGGCTCTTAGCTGAGCCTTCAGACTTTTTTCTTTATAACTCATCTCAGAGCGGACTCCCCTTTTCCTTAGACTTGAGAGCAGATTAAATCCTTTCCCGAAGTTTTCATAAGAAGGCACCGCAACGTAGGCAGACAGCGGGCGGGAAGAGACCTTTTCCCCCTCCTTCTCCATAGCAAGGGCAACCCTGTCGGTCCCTATGGCAAACCCGACTGCAGGAGCAGGCTCTCCTCCTAAGTCCTCAACCAGTCCGTCGAATCTGCCCCCGGCGGCAATCGCATCCTTTGCCCCGAGATTCTCGTGAGTTATCTCAAAGATTGTCTTTGTATAATAATCAAGCCCGCGAACAAGTCTGGGCTGGAGATGATAGCCAATGTGCAGATTATCAAGATAGCCCAGGAGGCTTTTAAAATGAGAGGAACAGCCATTACACAGATAGTCT
>CBDUUU010000024.1:0-7720 GCA_965370485.1 uncultured bacterium | reverse complement strand
GATACTGAATCAAGTTCAGCATGACACCTAAAAGTTTAGCATGACATATTCAGGGCTCGATTTGACAACATGGTCGTGAACGGTTACGGAATTTTTTCTGGAATTTTGGACTTGCAGGGGATGTGGAAATCGGGTAAAATGGGCTTATGAAAAGGTTACTTTTTCTCGCCCTATTTTGTCTTGCATTTTCCCTGAATGCCCACTCGCGGATTAAGCTTGCCGCCCTTCCGGATAGAGAAGTGGTTAGCCTCCATATGGATAACCCTCTCTTTACCCTGGTGGAGGAAGAGAGGACCCTGACACTCCAGAAGGGGGTAAACCTTGTCGACTTTTCGTGGAAGGCTGTTTATATTGACCCTGACTCTATCCGCATTCGAATACTTTCCCATCCTGCCCGGGTAGCTCTTGTCAGCGTGAGCTACCCCCCGGGTGAGAACGCGCTGGTGTGGCAGCTCAGCTGCACCGAGGCTGTTGAAGAGAAGGTCAGGATAAGTTACCTGCTATCGAATATAGACCGTCTTGTAACTTACAAGGCGATAGCCCGTGAGGATGAGTCGCATCTAAATCTGAGGTCATCTCTTGTTCTTCGGAACTTTTCAGGCGAGGACTTTGCAGAGGCTGATATCCGTATGAGAGGGGGCAAACACTTCCACGGTTCTATCCGGCACGAGGAAACCAAGGGCCTTCTCTTCTTTTCTAAGGATGTGGTGCGCATTGAAAAAATTTTTACCTTCGATGCCGGCAAGCTCCCCTGGGAGCCTGAGAAGATTGCGGAAAATGTAGGGATTCCCGTGACATATCTTATTAAAAACGATAAAGGCTCGGGGCTTGGAGAGTTTGCCCTTCCCGGGGGGAAGGTCCGTATATTTCAGAATGATGGGCATGGAGGCACTATCTTCCTCGGGGAGGACAGAAGCCCATTTACACCGGTCGGGGGAGAAACCGAGCTATACATTGGCGACAGCCGTGATATCGTAGTGACTCAGCACAAGATGAAAGAGCAGAAGATAAATATCCGCAGGAATAGGAGAAACAGAATTGTCCTGTGTGATATTGATGAGGTTATCAGGGTGAAGATGGAGAATTTCAAGAAAGAAAATGCGGTTCTTACTCTGATTGAGCATATCCCGGGTGAATGGGAGATGAAGAAATGCCGGGTCGATGGGGCAGACTGCGGTGACTTCGAAAGGGTAGATGCCAATACGATTAAGCTGCGCATAGTCCTTCCGCCGGAGGCAAAGAAGTCCCTTGTATTCAACTATTTGAGAAGGAATGTCAGATGAGGAAGGCAATCGCATCTTTTGTTATCATTTTTTGCGCCTCAACGGCTCACGCTAAGATTGACTTAATAAGCCTGCCGGAGAGGGATAAGGTTCAGCTCACAATCTACAACTCCGCTGACCTTACACTTGTAAGGGAGGTCCGAAATCTTACTATCAAGAAGGGCGAGAACAGGCTGCAGTTTTCCTGGGCAAATACATTGATTGACCCGACTTCCCTCGAGCTTCTTCCCCTGAAGGAGGCAGATAAGATAAATATCCTTGATATCACATACCCTCCGAGGGTGAGGGAGCTTGGCCTGTGGAATATCTCGTCCGCTCTTTCCGGGCAGTTTCCGCTGGAGATAACCTATTTTACCTCGGGGATTTCATGGAGGGCATATTATCTTGCCACCCTTACCGGGGATGAGAAAAGACTGAGGCTCGAGGGCTATGTGAGGGTGACCAATAACAGCGGGGAGGATTATCCGGATGCCCGGACAAGGCTGATTGTCGGAAAGATTCATATTCTTGATGAGATAGCCCGCCTTGCAAGGCAATATCCTCCCTATGGCAGGCCGGGACCCCGCCCCGTTGGGAAGGGACGGGCCGAAGAAGAGATGTGGGACAAGGCAAAGAAGGTCCTCAGGTTTGCAGAGGCAGGAATTGCCGCCCCGGGAGCGAAACCAAAAGAGATTAAGAAAGAGGGGCTATCGGAATATTTCCTCTATACCATAGAGGGGACGGAGACCATTCCTACGGGATGGGGAAAACGCCTCCCATCCTTCAAGCAGGATGATATCCCTGTAGTTAACCTCTACAAGTATGAAGAGGAGCGCTTTGGAAACAATGTAATAAGATTCCTTTCGTTTAAGAACGACAAGCCGCACAACCTGGGAAAGGAGCCTTTGCCTGGGGGGATGCTCAAGGTTTTCCGGGCTGTTGATGAGAAGAATCATCTCTCCTATGTCGGGGCAGATAACACCAAATATATTCCTGTAGGGGAAAAGATAGAGCTTAATCTGGGCAGGGCAAGGGAGGTTGAGGTAAAGCCCGTCCTGATGGAGCAGAAAACCGCCAATTATATCTTCAGAGACCCTGATAGAAATATCTCCGGATGGGATGTGGAGAAGACCTATGAGGTCAAGGTTTCTAATTACCGCCCGCTTCCGGTCAAGCTGGAGATAAGGCGGAATTTCCCGCACCCATACTGGGAGCTCGCGCTGAAGGATAAGCGCATCAAGTATGAAAAGGTAGACCTGGATACTGTCCGGTTCACCCTGGTGCTCCCGCCAAATACAGTGAGGACATTTACCTATGAGCTCACCCTGCGCGAGGGAGACAGACGCAGGTAGCCCGACCCCTTAGAGCATACTTACCGGGTCGACATCAACCACCACCTCCACACCCTTTTCACGGTGAAGGCAGGTGAGACTCTCTTTGAGTAATGCCCTCAGCTCATCCGGCCTGCTCCCTTTTAATATGAGCTGGTACCTGAACTTACCCCTTATCTTAGGCAGCGGGGCAGGGATGGGGCCAAGGACCTTTATTGTATCCGGGCATCTTTCTTCGAGAAGCTCGCTGAGCTCAGCAGATGCCTTACTAACTTCCTTTTCATTCCTTCCTCGCAGCAGAATGGCTATAAAATGTGTGAATGGCGGATAGAGCAGCTGTCTGCGAAAATCCATCTCCTTGTTGTAAAAGCTTATGTAGTCATGCATTTTTGCGCATCGGATTGCGTAGTGGGCAGGGTTATAGGTTTGAATAATAACCTTGCCGGGGCTGGCTCCCCTGCCTGCCCTTCCTGCAACCTGGGTGAGGAGCTGGAATGTCCTCTCGGATGCCCGAAAATCAGGCAGGTTCAGTGCGGTATCGGCTGATATAACCCCCACAAGGGTAACCTCCGGGAAATCGAGCCCCTTTGCGATCATCTGCGTTCCGATTAGTATATCTATTTCTCTCTGCTCGAACCTCTTCAAAATATCGATGTGGGAGCGCCTTTTTCTTGTTATGTCGGAATCCATCCTCTGACTGCGCGCGTAGGGAAAGAGCTGTCTCATTCGTTTCTCCACCTGTTGGGTGCCAACACCGAGCCTGCGGATGTAGTTTTTATTGCACCCGGGGCAAACAGGAGGCAGCGGCTCCTCATGGCCGCAATAGTGACACCTTAAGACCTCCCTGCCGGAGTGATATGTCAGAGAGACACTACAGTGTTTGCATCGGACTACGTATCCACAACCCTTACATATCAGGAATGTAGAGTAGCCCCTTCTATTAAGCAGGATAATTGCCTGTTTTTTTATTTTCAAGACCTCTTCCAGCGCGTTCATCAATCTCCCTGAGAAAAGGAGATGTCTTTTTCCCGAGAATTCCCTGCGCATATCAACTATCTCCACCTCGGGCAGACACCTATCGTCAATTCGCTTTGTAAGATGAACGAGCTTGTACTCTCTTCTGGCCATATAAAAGGATTCCAGGGATGGGGTTGCGCTGCCAAGGAGGACGAGGGCATTGCTAAGCTGTGCCCTTTTTATGGCAACATCCCTTGCGTGGTAGCGGGGGGATTCGTTTTGTTTGTAGGAATTTTCATGCTCCTCGTCGATGATTATGAGCCCCAATTTTTTCAGAGGTGCAAAGATAGCAGAGCGTGCCCCAATGACAATATTAATCTTCCCGCTGTGAATCTCCCGCCAGGCGCCTGCCCGCTCACTGTTCGTAAGCCGGCTGTGGAGGAGAATTGCCTGCCTTCCAAATCGCCCCGCAAATCGCTCCTGTGCCTGGGGGGTGAGCGAGATCTCAGGCACGAGCACAATGGCCTGTTTTTTTCTTGCAAGCACCTCGGATATTGCCTGTAAGTAAAGCTCTGTCTTGCCGCTGGCAGTGATTCCGTGAATGAGCAGGACAGCCGGCGACTCATCCGAGATGGAGCTGTGTATTGTCTTAAATGCCTCCTCCTGCTGGGGATTCAGCGCAAGCGCCAGGGACCTCTGCGCCGGCTCGTCCGGGGGCGGTATTTTCTTTGGCGGACGTTTATATATCATTCTCACCCCGGGCGGAAGGGCGGTTTTTATAACCTCCCCTAATGGGGCGCAGTAGTATTCAGAGACCCAGCCTGCAAGTTTAAGCATCTTTTCATCAAGAGAGGCAACCTCATCGATGACACTTATGATGGGTTTAACAGGACGGATGTCACATTTGGCCGTAATGCCGATAATGTATCCAAGAAGGTTTTCCCTGCGAAATGGCACAAGTATGCGTTTTCCGACGGCTATTTTTTTTCTGAGTTCATCAGGAACTGAGTAAAAGAAGAGCTTGTCCAGCGGCAGGTTAACGGCAACCTCTACATACATCAGGAGTTTATTTTGATATGCAGTTCCTTCAGCTGCTCGGGACTTACCTCATCGGGACTTCCTGTCAGCGGGGAGATTGCCCTTTGCGTTTTTGGGAAGGCAATCACCTCTCTGATTGACTCCGAGCGGGCGGCGAGCATTACCAGTCTATCCAATCCGAGCGCCATTCCTCCGTGCGGCGGCGCCCCGTAATCGAATGCATTCAGAAAGAAGCCAAATTTGGATTCAATCTCACTCTCTCCCATCCCGAGAAGCTTAAAGATTTTCCTCTGGAGGTCGGGGCGATGAATTCTTATGCTTCCTGTTCCAAGCTCTTCTCCGTTCATAACCAGGTCAAATGTCCTGGCACGCACCTTAAGGGGCTCGTTTTCCAGCAGATGCATATCTTCCGCAGAGGGCATACAAAATGGGTGGTGCATCGGCTTAAGATGTCCTTCGGAGAATTCGAATAGCGGAAAATCTACCACCCATACAGGCTGATATGAGTCCGTTTTCACTATGTCAAACCTTCTGGCAAGCTCACACCGGAGCGCGCCTGTTGCCTCTGCTGCAGTTTTCTCGCCTGCGGCTATAAACAGCAGCAGGTCGTTGCGCTCCGCCTTCATCCTATTACTAATGGCCTCAAGCTCTTCGCTCTTAAAGAATTTTGCTACAGGGGATTTGAGGCATAACCCTTCCTCGACCTTAAACCAGCATACCCCCTTTGCGCCATAGGGGATAACTACTTTGCCAAAGCCCTCAATTTGACTTGCCGGCAGTGTCCCCTTTCCCTTTAGATTTATCCCCTTTACTCTCCCGCCTCCGGTGAGTGCCGTCCGGAATATCTTGAACCCTGTGCTGCCGAGGATATCTGTAATATCTTTTAGTCTCATATCAAATCTTATGTCGGGTTTATCTGTCCCGTACGAAAGGAGCGCCTCTTCATAGCGCAGGATGGGAAAAGGTCTTTTTAGTTCCGTACCAAGGGCCGAAGAGAATGCATAGGATAACATCCCCTCGACCAGCGAGAGAATATCACTCTCCTCGACAAAGGACATCTCCATATCAACCTGGGTGTGTTCAGGCTGTCTGTCTGCCCTCAGGTCTTCGTCTCTGAAACACCTTACTATCTGGAAGTACCTTTCCATCCCTCCTATCATTAAAAGCTGTTTGAAGAGCTGAGGGGACTGCGGCAGTGCAAAAAACTTGCCCGGGTTCACTCTGCTGGGGACAAGGTAGTCTCTGGCTCCCTCAGGTGTGCTTTTTGTAAGATACGGAGTTTCGACCTCGAGAAAGTTTTCTCTGTCAAGAAAGTCCCGTATTGCCTTATTTATTTTGTGCCTCAGGGTAAGATTTCTCTGCATAGATGGGCGCCTCAAATCGAGATACCTGTATTTTAGGCGAACCTCCTCGGACACCGCAGACTGCCCGCAGATTGTAAACGGAGGGGTTTTGGAAGGGTTTAATACGAGCAGCTTGCTTGCAGCGACTTCAATCTCTCCCGTCGCTAATTCCTTATTAACTGCATTAGGCGGCCTGGCCTCAACCACTCCGGTTACCTCGATGACGAACTCGTCTCTCAGCAGGGATGCCTTTTCATGAATTTCCTTGTTTATCTCAGGGTTGAAGACTATTTGCGTGGTGCCGGTTCTGTCTCTGAGGTCAATGAAGATTAACCCTCCGTGGTCGCGGCTGCCTCCAACCCATCCCGTAAGGGTCACGATGGAGCCCGCATCCCCTTTACTTAACCTTCCGCAGAGATGTGTGCGTTTCATTAGTGGGAATTATACAGGGAAAATTGGGTCTTGACAAGGAAAAGTCTATGTTGTAAAATCTGTGTAAGTAAGGCTGGTCAGCTCTCCTAACCACAGGCAGGAAAGGGGGGATGAGAGTTTTGAGATGCCTTGGGGCTGATTAAGCTTGAGATAAGGGTAGATGGAAAGATTATTAACGCGTTGAGATAGATGGAAAAAGAAGGAGGAAGGATGAACAAGATGTTAGCTCTGGGGGCGTTGCTGGTCTTTGCGGCCGGCAGTGTCTGCCTTGCAGGCGGAATGGAACAGCCGGGTACACCCGGCAAAGGCGTGGCGGTTGAGATTCCGAGTGAGGTTGTGCTCAGCGGATGTGTCTCCGCCAGCTTTAGAGACTTTGAAAATGAGGACGGTGTCTTTGACCTTGATGGGGTTAGCGTTGCTCTCACATCTGAGGTTGGAGTTGATGCCCTGTTAGAGGCAAAGATAGTGGCGGATACGGATGATGTAGAGCTCCTCTATGGCTACTTAGACTACATCTGGAGTGACGCTGTGGTTTTGAGGGCAGGAAACTTTCTTGTCCCATTCGGCGTCTACAACGAGTATCTGTATTCGAAATGCGTTGCCAAGTTAGCCACTGCGCCCCGGTGCGTTCCCACAGGCTGGACAGAATCAGGGATTCAGCTTCGCGGAGTGATTGACACAGGTCTTGCCTCTGATTTAAACTATGCCGCTTATGTGGCCAATGGCGGCGGGCAGGATGGCGTTGACAACAACAGCGACAAGACTATGGGATGCCGCCTGGGTGTCTCTACGGACGTAGGGGTTACAATTGGGCTCTCAGTCGTTAAGGACACCTATGATGTTGACGGCGCATTGGAGAGTGCTGCCTTTGGTGTGGATGCCTGCTACATATATGACACCTTTGAGCTTCGCGGGGAGTACACAAGCCAGTCCGACGATGCCGTGGATGCGGACGTGACCGGCTACTATGTTCAGGGAGCTTATGGTTTCCTTGACAGGTATGAGGTTGTAGCGCGGTTTGATACCACCGATGTTCTCGGAAGTGATGCGGTTGACCGCGTAACCGTTGGCGGCAACTATGCAATAACCGATGACCTCACCTTCAGACTCTCATATGAGAATTGTGATGATCTGACCAATGGTGACGGGTTTATTGGTATGCTTGCTCTTCGCTTCTAAGATAGGGTAAGGCAAAAACAAAGGGGGGGGACATTCTCCCCCCTTTTTTTATGGGTTGCCTGGGATTTTGAAATGTGGTAGAATCCGGGTATGAATGGGGTGGTATTAGATTTTGAACGACCGGTCGTAGAGCTGGAGAAGAAGATTGCTGAGCTAAGGGAGCTTGCGGAGAAAGAGC
>CBDUUU010000023.1:0-7802 GCA_965370485.1 uncultured bacterium | reverse complement strand
CTTTTAAGAAATGTCCCCTTTCGTTTGTAATGTTACCTTTTTCGGACGTGAGTCTCCCCACACGTGCCCTTGCACTCTTTAAAAATGCGCGGTTATCTGCCATCTCGTTTCGTCTTCTGGACTCCTCTGCTGCCAGCTCTACGATCTCTGCCCTTGCCGGCGTTAGTTTTTTTCTACAGGCCTGCGCCTTTATATCGAACTCTTCGAGTGATTTCCTGCCTGAGCTGAGTTTCTCTTCTGTCTCCCGGGTTTCCTTTGCAATATCCAACTTTTGAGATTCAAGGAGGGAAATCCTCTCTGTAACGGATTCAAGTTTTTTTTCTGATATCCCTATTTCTTCTAATGCCCTCTTTCTCTGATATGATAGATTCTGAATGCGCTCTTTCTTTAGAAGGATGTTGCTCTGAATCCCGGCAGTCTCTTCGCCTATGAGGCGGGCCCTGTCCTGAATCTGTGAGAGTTGGCTGTCTAAATTGAGGGCATCTTCCTTTAGCCTGTCGAGTTTCTGTTCGCCTTCGCCTGCCTGAGTCTCTCCTGAGCTTACCTTCCCCTCCATCGCCCTTGTCTCTTTAAAACAGGTGCGCCACTCGTCTCTTAGTTTGCAATACCGGTTAGAGATAGAGGCAAGCTCAAGCTCCTTGAGCTCATTTTGCAATATCTCATACCTGCGCGCCTTAGCCGCCTGGTATTTCAGGGAGTTCATCCTCTTTTTCAATTCAACGAGGCGGTCGTTTATTCGGAGCAGGTTTTGCTCGGTTGCCTCAAGCTTATGGAGTGCCTCTCTTTTCTTTGTCTTATACTTCATAATGCCCGAGGCCTCTTCAAACAGGAATCGGCGCTCCTCCGGTTTGGAGCTGAGGATAAGATCAACCTTTCCCTGCTCCATAATGGAGTATGAGCTGGTGCCGATGCCTGTATCCATAAGAAGTTCCCTTATGTCTTTCAGCCGGCAGGGATTTTTGTTAATGCTAAATTCTGCCTCACCGGAGCGAAACAGACGGCGGGTGATTGTAATCTCGCCGAAATTAATGGGAAGGATATTGTCATCGTTGGAGAGGGTCAGAGAGACCTCTGCTATGTTGAGGGGTGGGTGGGAGTCGCTTCCGTTAAAGATTATATCTTCCATGTGCGAGCCGCGCAGGGCGCGGGCGCTTTGCTCCCCGGTTACCCAGCGGATGGCATCGACGATGTTTGTTTTCCCGCATCCGTTTGGCCCGATGACCGCCGTAATCCCCGGCTCAAAGTGGATTTCTGTTTTCTCGGGAAAGGACTTAAATCCGAGTATGTCTAATCTTTTAAAGAAAGGTACCTTGTCCATCGTTAGGTTCTATTTTATCACACTGCGGCTTAAAAGAAAATGCCCTTTGTGGCTGCGATAAGAAGGAGGATGCAAATCCCCAGGATTGTCCATCCAAATACATCTCCATATCTTGTGTAGAACGTGCGGACAGATGCGGGAAATATCTGCCCCGTTATAAAGCCTGTGAGATTGTAACCAAGATTTTCCTCTATCACTCCATATGGATTTATAATTCTTGAGATGCCGGAGTTTCCGGCCCGGATGAGATATACCCTGTTTTCTACTGCGCGAAATGCTGCGATGGAGGCGTGCTGGGAGTGGGCCGCATGGCTGCCCGACCATGCATCGTTGGTGATGTTGATGAGGAAATGGGCGCCATCCTTGACGAAACTGCGCGTGAGATTTCCGAAGATTCCCTCAAAGCATATCAGGACGGCAAATTTTGTCTTTCCGTCAGGGAGTGTGAAGATGACCCTTCGGGTCCCTCTCGAGTAATTTCCTGCCCTGGGAAATATTTTCCTGAGGGCAGGCAATCGCTTCGACAGAGGGATGAACTCCCCCATAGGGACGAGATGAATCTTATCGTATCTGCCGAGCAGCTCTCCATTGGGGGAGAGCAGAAATGCGCTGTTATAGCACCTGCCGCTGTTGATATAGAGACTTCCTGTAAGAATGGGGCATTTTACTTTTTTTAGTATGTCTTTAATTTCTTTTTTCAGCTCTGAATGACCGGACAGCACCTCGTTTAGCGGCTCGCGGATGGCCGACTCGGCCCAGATGATTAGATTGACGGCTTGCTGTGATTGCACACTCCGGAGGCTCAGCTTAGAGAGGCTGTTCATAATAAGCCGTTGGTCCTGGGCCCAGTCTGCATCGGAGCTGACGTTTCCCTGAATGGCAGCTATTTTTATTCCGTTAGAAGGCTCTGCCCTTCGGACAGATTGTAACGAGTTTTGTGTGACGGCAGGCATAACCCAGACTATTATGACAACTGCAATGGCAACTGTTAACCTTTGCCTTCTCCTGGTATAGTGATATACGAGACTATTTACCAATACAATCAGGAAGCTTACCCCGAAGACACCGGTAAAGGCTGCCAGCTGTATGAGGGGTAGATTCCTGTATTGGGAGTAGCCAAGGCTGCTCCATGGAAATCCCAGAGGGCCCGTTGAACGGATGAATTCCAGTCCTGTCCAGAGAATCGGGACCAGAATAGGGGACAGGCTGCTTTTTCCCAAAAAAGTAGCCTGTCCCCTTTTCTTTATGAGATTAAAGAGGAGGCAGAAGAGGGCAGGGCAGAGCGATAGGATTAAGGCCACAACAGGGAAGGCAAGGAAATGATAGATATAGAGCCAGTAAAGAGAGACAGTTATAAAGGAGATGCCTGATAAATATCCATAGACGAAGGAGGCCCCCGGACTCTTGCCCTCTATCGCCTTGAGAAGAGGGACGAGTCCAAACCAGGCAAGGATTTGGACATTGGGAAGCGGAAAGGCCAGGCCGAGCAGGATTCCCGAGAGGAGGGCATTGCAGGCGTCCCTCACATTCATTTATTGCCTATCGTGAAGGGCCTATAATAACAGAGGTTCCAACAGAGACACGTTTGTAGAGCTCCTCGACGTCTTTATTGTGCATACGAATACAGCCGGCGGATAGGTTTTTGCCTATGGTTTCGGGCTGTGTCGTTCCATGAATTCCATAGCCTGCTATGTCCAGGCTCATCCATCTGGTCCCGAGTATGTTTTTAGGGTCGCCCGGCGGGTAGATTCCATCGGGTGAATACCAGACAGGATTGACCATTTTGCTGACAATTTTGAATTCTCCGAGCGGGGTTGATTCGAACTTGCCTGTGCCGACCGGATACGCCTTCACAAATTTCCCGTTTAACTTCAGGGTAAGAATGTTTTTCGGAACATCTACCTCTATCTTGAATTTTCCCTTGATAATCTTTAGCCTTTTCCCCGGGTGGATATCTTTACTTCTAAGATGATTTGCTTCCATCAGAAAGGCTGCCGTGGTGCCAAATTTGCGCGCAATCCTATCAAGCGAATCCCCCCTTTTAACCTCGTAGAGTATACTGTCTTCCATTGGCGCAGGGGAGAAGATAAGGCTGATGTTTATCTCACCCAGCCCTTTCCCGGCTTTCTCTGCCAGCGGCGTCCCCGGATAGTTTGTCATTATCCTTTTGTAGAACGAGGCTGATTCCTTAAGGTCTTTGCATCTCCTGCGGCAGTTTGCAATGCCAAGGAGTGTGCGGGAGGAGATTCCGGTGTCCTGAGTGCCGGATAAGAGCGCGGAGTATTTCTCGCCTGCCTCTTTGTATTGCCCCTCAATCTCAAGGAGGCGGGCAATCTCATATCGAAAGTGGTTGGTGTATTCCTTGCTATGTCTTTTATCCCGAAGGCGGCTCTCCCATATCTTTCTTGCCTCTTCGGGGCGCCCCGTCTTCATCAGACATAGCCCCTTTTTATGGGCAATCTCATCCTTCCTGGTTATGAAGAATTTGTTGGATAACTCCTCAAGTCTGAGGAGGGCATTTGTATATTTACCGCTCTTACAGAGGCCGTCTATTGCCAGAAGTTCACCTTTCTCTTTTTTCCGAATCTCTCTCTTAAGAAGGCAGGAGGCAACCCCTGCCAGTATGATTAGCATAAAGAGCAATAGGCCCCACTTTTTCATATTCATATCCGAATTATAGAGGATAACCAGTCTTTTTGCAAATGAATTCGTAAGCGTGAATTTTATGGTTGTGCAAAATTTTTTGGACTTGTGTTATAATGGCAGAGTGAATGCTCAGTGGCAAGAGGTAGCCGCACCTTTCAGGGTGCGCAGGCTGAAGCCTGCGGCTACCACGTGCGCAGGCTGAAGCCTGCGGCTGCCACGAATGAGGTGGTTCACCGAATATTTACACAGTGTAGGGGCGGTTCGCGAACCGCCTCCGGAAGGAGGTATATGTATGGTTTGTCAACCTGAGGAAACTACTCTAAGTAATGGCGTGAGGGTATGCACCTTTTCTATGGATGAGATGAGCTCAACTGCTTTAGGTGTGTGGCTTAGAACAGGAAGCCGTTATGAGACTGAGAAAAACAGCGGGATTTCACATTTTCTTGAGCATCTTGTGTTCAAGGGAACCGAAAAAAGGAGCAACAGGAAGATAAAGCAGGATGTTGAGGGGATTGGGGGCAGTTTAAATGCCTTTACGAGCGAGGAATGCACCTGTTATCTTGCAAAGGTTATAAGTAAAAAATTTGCCATTGCCCTTGATGTCCTTGCAGACATAGTTATCAACCCTCTTCTGAGGCAAAAGGATGTGGAGATGGAGAGAAATGTTATCAAGGAGGAGATCAGGCGGCAGATTGATAATCCTTCCCAGTTGGTTCACCTTATATTCGATGAGCTGTTTTTTCCGTCTCATCCTCTTGGATTCCCGATATCCGGTGTTGAGAAGTCGGTTAACTCGATAACAAGAGGGGAGTTGGCGGCATACAGGAGAAGCTCTTACGGCGGGCGAAATCTCGTTATAACCATCGCCGGAAACATAAGGCACAATGATGCCCTCGCCGAAGTAAAGAAGCGCTTCGGGGGATGCAAGCCGGGGCGGGTGAGGGAGTTTATTCCGGCGAAGATCCGGCAGAGAAGCCCCCGGGTGAAGGTAGAGAAGAAGGAACTCCAGCAGACTCATTTGTGTATTGGCGTTCACTCCTTTCCATATAGCCATCCCGACAGATATACCCTGGGTGTGTTGAATGTCATTCTCGGAGGCAATATGAGCTCCCGGCTCTTTGAGGAGGTTCGCGAAAAGAGAGGGCTTGCATACAGCATTGGCTCCTTTGTCAGAAATTATGTCGATACGGGCGCATTTATTGTCTCTGCAGGGGTTGAAACGGCTAAATCCCAGGAGGCGGTTGATGTTATATTAGGGGAGATGGATAAGCTGAGGCAGAGGGAGGTCTCGGCAAGGGAGTTAAGGCGCGCCAGAGAGTTTTATACGGGTCAGCTTTTGCTTGCTATGGAAGATACCAGTAACCGAATGCTATGGATGGGAGAGAGCATACTTTCCCTTGGAAAGGTCCTGGCCATTGAGGAAATTCTCAAGGGAGTCGGGGATGTGTCGGACTCTGATATAAGGCGCGTTGCCGGAAAACTTTTTACCGGCGGAAATTTGAGCCTGGCTGCCCTTGGCCCTGTGGAGGGAGACATTGAGGCTAAGCTTTAGTAGCATAATAGCAAGGTTGAGGCAGTTGCTGCCGGGGGGAAACCTGTTTCTCTGTGACACCTGCCGGTATAATTATCGGGAGGCTTGCAGCCGCAGGGAAAGACCGAATGCTCTTAAGTGCCCCGATTACAGGAGAAAATGATGAAGATGGCACTCATTGGGCTGCCCGGCGCAGGGAAGAAAACATTGTTTGGTATTTTGAGCGGCAAGCCTGTAAATGAAAAAGGGCAGGCAGTGGTCTGCGGGAAAGCAGTAGTCTATGACAGCCGTCTTGACAGGCTTGCGGAGTTTTACAAACCAAAGAAGGTGAGCCCGGCAGGTTGTGAGCTGCTGCTTGCCCCTTCTCTCACCGAGGGAGCTCAAAATGCAGATGTTGTTTGCTGTGTCGTTCGAGGGGATATGGCTCATGATTTAAGATACATAATAGACGAGCTGATATTAAATGACCTCCTTGTTGTAGAAGAGCGCCTGGTAGGAGCAGAGGATAAGGACTTGTTGTCTCGCATGAAGGAACATCTTGAAAAAGGACTTTCACTTCGGACATTTGAGTTCGCCCCCGATGAGCAAAAGTCCTTGAGGGATATCCCTTTTCTTTCTATAAAACCTGCGATTGTCGTATTAAACACCGAGGGGGAAGAAGCCCCTGGAAACCGCGAGGCGCTGAAAGAAGATTTTTCCGGCCAGTCTCTTGAATGGCAGGAGATGCAGGCATCCCGGAAGCTTCCGGGGCTGGCCTGCAGGGCGGCCGGCCTTATTTCGTTTTTTACTGTGAATGCCCGGGAAGGGAGGGCATGGCTTATTCCATCGGCCACCCCCGCACCTCTTGCCGCCCGCTCTGTGCACAGGGATATGGAAAAGGGCTTTATCCGTGTTGATGTTGTGGCTTATGCCGACTTTGAGGAGGGGCGGCGTTCCACCATCACAAAGGGTAAGGACTATGTCGTCGAGGATGGCGATATACTGAAGTTTTTGTTTAAGGTATGAATATTCGGATTTTACCTTTCCTCAACTATCTCTTCCAGTTTCTTTCTCGATGTCTGGGATGGTGTTGCCGCCGGATAGCCGATGGGCAGAAGCGCAACAATCCTGTTGTCCCCGGGGATAGAGAGAATTTTTCTTACCTCATCTTCATAGAATGCCCCGATCCAGCAGGTGCCAAGTCCTTCTTCAGTGGCCTTGAGGCTCATATGGTCAAGCGCTATTGCCAGGTCTATGGAGTAGGAGGCCTGCCCGCATTTCATAGTATGGTCCACATCGGAGGCGTAGGCAACGATGACTGCAGGTGCCTCCCCTACAAATGCCTGGTTGCAGGATGCTGCGGCGAGCTTTGAGCGTATCTGTGCATCTTTGACAACGATAAACTTCCACTCCTGGCGGTTTCCTGCCGAAGGGGCCAGTCTTCCAGCCTCGAGCACAAGGTTGAGCTTTTCACTCTCTATCTCTCTTTTCTCATATGCCCTGATGCTTCTTCTTGTCTTTATTGCCGTCATTACGTCCATTTTTTTCTCCTTCCAGTCCCTTTACCACTAAATCTCCTGCTTCGTCTGTTTTGAAGCTGCCTGCGGCGGAGAGGTCTTTCATCTTTCCGCTTGATAGGGCATAGCAGATGCCCCTCTCCACAAGAGCCGCGGCCTGATGTTCCCCTAAGTGCTCAAGCATCATCTGGAGGGCAAAGATTGCAGCAAGCGGGTTAATCACATTCTTGCCGGTGTATTTTGGCGCTGAGCCGTGTATTGGCTCGAACATAGAGACACCCTCCGGATTGATGTTTCCTCCGGCGGCAACCCCCATCCCGCCCTGAATTATTGCCCCCAGGTCCGTGATGATATCTCCAAACATATTGCAGGTTACTATTACATCGAACCACTGCGGGTTTTTCACCATCCACATACATACGGCATCCACAAAGGCTGTGTCTCTCCCTATGTCCGGGTATTCTGCCCCTACCTCGCTAAATACCCTCCTCCACAGGTCATGTGCGTATGTGAGGATGTTTGCCTTGTCACAGAGCGTGAGTTTCTTCCTCTTCCCTTTCTTCCTCGTATACTCAAAGGCATAACGGATACAGCGTTCTACCCCCTTTCGCGTGTTTACCATCTCCTGGATGGCTATCTCATCCTGTGTCCCTTTTTTGATAGAACCCCCTGTCCCTAAGTAAAGCCCTTCGGTGTTTTCTCTTATAACGACGAAGTCTATGTCCCGGGGCCCTTTATCTTTAAGGGGTGTCCACACCCCCTGGTAGAGTTTTATGGGGCGCAGGTTGATGTACTGGTCGAGCTCAAATCT
>CBDUUU010000022.1:0-7886 GCA_965370485.1 uncultured bacterium | reverse complement strand
CGTGTTGTATTTTCCGGCTCTATAAAAATAAGTGCTTTTATCCCTAAGGGAGGCCAGTTGAGCCAGCTGCTGCCGCAGTTAAAATCAAGCAGGAGAATGTTATCCTTTAGTTCTTCTCCATTCAGGTTGGCAAACTCTCCTGAACCCCCATATAATAATCTTCCCTTCAGCCCGCCGGGGGGAAGTGTCGAGGTTCGGACAAGATTCGGCCACAGACTATGCAGTTTTACCTTTCGTCCGCCTTCGACCCTGAGTGAGCCGCCCGTGTCAATGGGGACAGATACGGAAAACTCTTCGTATCTTACCTCACTTAGCCCTGCCTCTTCGAAGGCGCTGTGGACAAACTGAGCTGCCTTCCCGCATCCCGGGTAACCCGCTACGCGGGAGCCGAGATTAGAGAGCTCGTTAATTGTATTCTTGATGGAGACCTCATCTGCGTCTGCCGCTATCGCCAGACTTACCAGAATCAGTATTAAAAACGCTCTGCCTAATCCTTTCATTTTGACTTTTCGCCTCCGGAGAGCAGCTTACCCCATCCGGGGATACTGCCCGGATTGGCGTTTACCTCTTCTACATATTCACTCTGCGCCTTGTCCTTAAAACCCTTGCCTTCATAAATTAGCCCCCTGAGATAATGGGCATTGGGATAGAAATAATCACCTCTTATGACCTTGTCTAATTCCACTAATGACCTGTCATACTCACTCTTGCGGAAATAAAGAAGCGCAAGATTGTAGTGAATCTCCACATTATGAGGCTCAATAATCAGCCCTTTCTTGTAAAACCCCTCCGCCTCATTATACATTCCCTGTTCCACATAGGCAATACCAATCTTATTGATGATACTAACATCTCCCGGAAAATGCCGAAGAGCCGCCTCCCAGCCGGCAATAGCATCATTAAGCTGCCCATTTTGAAAATGGATATTAGCCCTTTTGTCGTACTCCCTGAATGTCTTTTTTTCCCCTGCCCTGTCAAGGAAGAAAAAAACAAGCCCAACAGCGGCAATAACAAATACAATTCTTTTAATTTTCATTCAGAGTTAGATGCCGAAACAAGTTCGGCATGACATTTATACTGAACCACCCTCTCCTTCTGTCATACTGAATTTATTTCAGTATCTCTTTAGAGCCTTGCTGCCGGCTCTGTTAGAAAAAACTCCCCCTGCTCTATCTTCTTCTTGAGAATTTCCGCAATCTCTCTCGCCTTACCATAGCTTGAGAAACTCCCTGTATTTACCTTATTGCCGCCGATTGAGACTATGCCGCTTCTCAAATCCCTGTAATTCACCTCTGCAACAATTTTCTCCTTTCCTTCGGGATAATCACAGGCATAGTCAACTACACAGGTGTAAATATCCTCATCCTTCACAGATACAAATTTCATCATCTCTTCATCCAGGATGGGTATCGGCAAGGCAATTCCCACTATCAAGCTGACCCCATACCCGGCAATGGCTATCCCTCTCAGCCACTCACCACTCATTTTTTTCATATCCCCTGTCACTGCAAGTGTAGCCGCCGGCAAGAGCGGGATGCCGCCCTTTGTCCTTCGCACTGACGGGTTGTGGCGTGTGCCGGCAGAGAAGACATAACCATCGGCACCCGCTAAGAATATACGCGTTCCAACCCCAACCGTTCGCAGATATGGGTCATTCAAGAGGGGGCTCAGCTGACCTGAGCTCGAGTATCTGGCACTGCCCAGGCGAGGTTCAAGGGTGCCCATATACGTACGAAGCCTCCTGCCGGAGGTATTTACCGCCACATTGTAATTCTGGTAGACATTTCTCGGATTTGCAAGTATGGCAGTATTGAGGCTGCGGATATTGACGAACTTTGTAAGCTCCCGCCTTGGATAACAGTCCGTTCCATAGCCGGTCGCCCGGAGTGTAACATCCTTTCCCCCTGCAAGCTCGCTGATTACATACCCCCCGCCATAGGTAAATTTTTTGGGAGGGTCTTCCCGCGCACTCTCCGGAATCTCGGTTGCCCCGATATAAAGGTCCATCGCCGCCAGCCCTGCATAGGCGGGAACCTTATTCAGCCACGCCTTTCTTATCTTTATCTTCGGTGAGACATCCGGCACGCTTAAAAATGCCCCGGAAGAGCACATCGGGCCAAATGTCCCCGTTGTTACAACATCAACCTCTGCGGCCGCCTTTTTTACTCCCTTTTTTTCGACTACATCAAGGACCTCCTCCGCAGTCAAAACCGTTATTCTGCCCCGGCGAATCTTCTCATTGATTTCAGCGTATGACCTTGTCACTTTTTAGTTTTCCTCGAATCTAATGCTGCCCCATGCCCCCACCCTGTCTCCAACGATAATGACAACCCCCTTCACTCCGCAGATATTCCTTGCGAACCGGAGGGCCTTTTTAATATCTCCCTGGCACTGAACCAGATTCCCGGCAGCAGTGGCTGCCGCATCGGCAAGAGCGGGAGAGCTCGAGGCGACTATTGTTGCATCAGAGGAGCCAAAACTGAGTGAATGGCCCACTGTGCCGGAGGAGGTACATATCCCCGCAGGGGTCTCCTCAGGGAAAACGGCAAGCCTCAGTTTCCCCGTAAAAGGGGAACTGCCTGCATAGACCCCTACCACTCTCTTAGAGCAGGTCGTGATAAAAATATCCCCGCCATTTTCTACTATAACCTCATCTGAGCAGCCAAGGAGCTCTTCTCCGACAGAGTCCGCTATTGCCCCCGCCACTGCCGACATCGGGCCTACGCCCGCATCGCGGGAGGCCCCTGCCATTTTTTGGACTATAGAAGGCGCCTCAGACCCCACCTCAACAGGGCAAAGAGAAGTCTTAAATTCACTATGTGAGCTGATATAACCCCGCAGCTCCCGGCGGCATTTTCTTAAGGCAGTCAGTGCCGCCTCAGACAGGTCCCTCTTTGCAGAGATTAAGAGATCCGATTCCCCTTCCGCCACCCTGAATGTGACAAGCCCCCGCGAGTTCACACAGGAGCGGTAACCCTGCTCTTTCTCTTCCATTACCTGCTAATATTACCAACAATCTCCCCCCTGTGCAAGCAGAAAGATAATGCCCCAGTTAACGCAGGCTAAAGCCTGCGGCTACCAGGTCGGGAGAAACAGGTAACCGCAACCTTGGAGAAACAGGTAGCCGCGGACCTTGTTAGAAGAAGCAGGTAGCCGCAACCTTTAGGTTGTGCAAAAAGCTTGCATTTTCCGGTAAAGTCGATGATAATACCAGGCATGGAGAAAATGGAAAGGATTATTGTTGTTATAGACACCAACATAATCATTGCCTCCTTCTGGAACGAGAGGAGCGCCTCGAGGCAGATTATTGATGGCTGTTTTCGGCACCTGTGGCATCATTATTACACAGACGCAATGAAGAAGGAGACCTTTCTAATCCTTAGAAACATCAGGGCAAGGGAAAGCTGGCAGGAGCGCGCAAGAAGTTTCTATGACAACGGGTACTCCGTTATGGGTGAGAGGCGCCTGCCCCCGCTCGAAGATGACCCGGAGGATACCAAATACATTGAATGCGCCCTAACCATCAACGCCGATTATATCATTTCCAATGACAGGCACCTTCTCGATGTCAAATCCTCCGGTGGGACAATAATGATAAAGCCCGCCCACTTTATTGACGAGCATGGGTCAGGTTAGGGGCTATTCAACTCCCCTATCCTGCAGGGCAGAGATTAGCGGCTTCCAGGGAAAGTTTTTCCCGGGGCATTCAGTGCTTGCCCCCTTTACGTTCTTATGCCCCTCGATGTTCGCAAGGGGTATATTATGCTTTATGGAAAGGTTGGTCACGAGATTTACCAGAGAGGCGAACTGTTTTTTGGACACCCTCTGCCCGTTGAAATTTCCGACTACGCAGATGCCAATGCCTATCTCGTTCATCCCGCCCGCCCTGCAGTGGGCACCATTAAGCTGTTTTATCCACCGCCTGCTCACCTCGAGCTGACCGTCTGCCTTCCCGAAGGTACCATTACAGATAATAAAGTGATACCCTGCCCCATGCTTAAAGTGGCGGTCTTCACGGTGAACCCTGTCGAAGACGCGAAGAGAGCCCCTCTCTGTTGCGCTATGGTGGATGATTATGTATTTCCACCGGGAAGAAACGCCCCATTGTAAGATTTGCCTCATCTGCCTATCCATTGGCTCTACCTTTAGAATCTTGTGACCCCCCGGGACAAAAAGATATCTCCCCGCCCTTATAATATAAGGATAAGAGATTCCATTTGCCTTTGCCAGCACTTTCATATCTATCCGGTACACGCGGCTGATTCCATAAAGTGTCTCTCCGCGACTTACCCTGTGAAATACCCCCTTTTCCGAAGAAAAAGAAGGATGGCATATCAAGAAAAAAAGAACAAGCAGGGCTAATTTTCTAATCAAAACTCCCCTTTGGAAAAATGAGTGCATCCGCAAATTCCTGCTGGAAGTCAGTCCTTGTCGAGAGCTCAACATGCTCGCTCTTCAGGGAAATGCCCTCCGCCTGCCTCTCAAGGTCCTGGGAAAGGAGCGCAATCTTTGCCCCCTCCAAGGCGGCATTGCCGATAAATCTTACCCTCTCCAGCGGGATATCCGGGATCAATCCGACAAGTCTTGCATTGCTTCTCCGGATAAAATTACCAAACGCCCCGGCAAGCAAAACCTCACTTATATCCTTATTATCTATCCCGAGCTCCTTTTTCAAAATTTCTATCCCTGCAGAGATAGCGGCCTTTGCAAGCTGAAACTCCCTTACATCCCTCTGGGTGATAAACAAGCCCCCGCAGAGCCGAAAGTCATTTCCATTCTTTCCTTCTACAATCCGAGCTGTAAGCCCAGGGGACATTTTCTCACGAAGTTCGTTCCTTGGCAAGACCCTTCCTGTCTCATCGATTACACCGCACTGCAGGAGCTGTGCCACCGCATCGATGAGACCGCTCCCGCAAAGCCCCCTGGGGGAGACACCCCCAATCACGTTTACCTGCACATCTCCATCGATTACCACCTTTTCAATCGCCCCCTCAGATGCCCCCATCCCGCATGATATTCTGGCACCTTCGAATGCGGGACCGGCCGCTGTAGAGGCGGCAAGAAGCCTCTGCCTGTTTCCAAGGGCAATCTCCCCATTCGTCCCGATGTCAATCATAAGCTTTATCTCTTCACTCTTGTAAATCCCACCGGACAAAATAGCAGAGACAGTATCCCCGCCCACAAACCCGCCAATATTCGGAAAGACATAGACACTCCCATCGGCGTTGATATCAAGACCTATCTTCTTCGCCTTTATCCGGAGGCTCTCCCTAACAGGCGGCACAAAGGGAATGACCCCTAGCCCCTCAGGGCTTATTTTGCAGAGAAGATGCTGCATCGTAGTATTGCCGGCAACCACTATCTTATAGATATTTTCCCTTTTCACAGATGCCATCCCTACAAGCTCATCAATCATCCCGCTGAGGACCCGGACAGTCAGCGAATGCAGCTTTTCCAAATTCGCCCTGTCCTTCATCACAAGGCCTATCCTGGAGATAACATCATCCCCGTAAGATGACTGAGGGTTCATTCTGGAAGTGACGGAGATGTCCCTGCCTGTATTAATATCGATAAGTGAGCCGGCAATGGTAGTTGTGCCAATATCAAAGGCAAGCCCGAAACATATCCCGGTGGTGTCTCCGCTCTCAATGCTTATCAGTTCGTTGTCCGAGAGAACACAGGTAACCTTATAATCACTCTGCCGCAAGATACCGGGGAGCTTTCTTATAATATAAATCTTTGCATCAAATCCCCCAAGTTTCCTGCGGATACTGCCCAGCTCGGAGCCTGAGACCTGAATCTGTGCCCTGTCAAGCTCTATATACACCTTTTGCAGCGAAGGCTTAATTTCCTTTTCCCCCTCCCCGTAAGTGTTAACCAGAATCCTCTGGGATGAGCGTCTTGACTCCGGGGGGACATATATAACAGAGTCTGAAAGCAGTTCGGTCTGGCAGGAGAGACGTTCATCTTCTCTAAGTCCGAACTCAGCCCGAGCCACCTTGGAGCGGACATCTCCCTCTACAACCTGCACCCTGCACTTTCCGCACTTCCCTGCACCTCCGCACGGGGAGTTGATAATGATTCCTGCCCTGCCGGCCGCCTCAATCACAGAGGTGCCGGGAAGAACAAACACTGAGTTTCTCTCCGGGGTGAAGGTTACCTTTATTTCCCTATCATTCATACTTTAATGCCCTGAAGTTTTTGTAATCTAAGGTAAATCCGCGGCGATTTATATCTGCAGGAACCCGTTCTAACTGAATCCTCAGGCACTCGCCGGGAAAGAGCCTGCCAAGTCTCTCCGCCCATTCGATTACTGTAACTCCGTCACCATAAAGGTATTCTTCATATCCAAGCTGGAGAAGCGCCTCTTCCCCTTCCAGCCGAAAAAGGTCCATATGATAGAGCGGCAGTCTCCCTTCCCTGTATTCCCTGATCAAAACAAATGAAGGGCTGTTTACATAAACGCCGCGTGGGATTCCCAATCCCCAGCCAATACCCTGGGTGAGAGATGTCTTGCCGCTGCCAAGCTCCCCTGTGAGGGCAATAATATCACCGGCTCTGAGCTGTCCGCCCAGACACTCCCCGAATGCCCTCGTCTCATCCAGAGAGTCGGTTACCTTTGAAGTGTTCATAACCGGCTATATTTAGCGCAGATACCTTCCCATGCCTGCTGACTATCGAAACACCTTTATCCCGGGGAAGAACCTCTCCAATAACGGTGATGGACAGCCCCGCCCTTTTTGGAAACTCCTTGAGCAGTTTCTCTGCCTCCGGGGCTGAGGTGGTCAGCAATAGTTCAAAATCCTCACCTCCCCCGAGGGCGAGTGAAAGCGCATCTCCATCGGTTCTCTCTGCCAGGGCGCGGGCCTCCCCGGAGATAGGAATGAGCTCTTCAACGAGCAGCGCCCCCACCTGACTTGCTTCAGTCAGCCTCAGGATATCACCCGCAACGCCGTCAGAGACATCAATCATAGATGAAACCCTGACCATTTCCACAATAAGGCGGGCCTCATTCAGGCGCGGGCAGACAGGTATGTATCTGCCCCCCGCCCGCTCTGCAGCAAACCTGCCAAGTTCCCCCGTTACAAGGACCTTATCACCAACTACGGCATTGTCCCTGGTAACAAAACCCTGAACCTCTCCAATAACCGAGACATTAATAACGAGGCCTCCGGGTGAGGAGACTGTATCGCCGCCGCATATAGATACATCGTATTTTTCTGTTAGAGACAGCACCCCTCTCATAAGCTCGTCCACATCGCCCATCTTCATTTTATCCGGCAGTCCCAGGCAGATAACCGCAAAGCGGGCTCTGCCTCCCATTGCGGCAATGTCACTAAGATTCACCGCAATGGCCTTATGTCCAATCTCAAAGAAACTCATCTGAGCGGTGAAATGTACATTTTCAACCAGCATGTCAGTGGTCAGGGCAAGCTTCCCTTCGCCAACCTTCAGTATAGACGCATCGTCCCCTATGCCTATAAGAACATCCTTATCCTTAACGACAACCCTTTCACTTATGCGGCGGACAATCTCGAACTCACTCAGATTCATAGCGATTCCCAACCCTAACCATCGCTTCTCTCAATGTCTTCTCATATGGAGGCCGGACAACCCCATTCTCGCTGATAATGGCGCTGATGAGCCCCCCGGGTGTAACATCAAATGCAGGGCAGTGCACCTTCACACCCTCCGGCGCAATTCGCTTCCCATACAAATGGGTTACCTCCTCCGGGTCTCTTTCTTCAATAGGGATCATACCGCCTTCCGCCAGTGTTAAATCGAGCGTAGAGACAGGGGCGGCGACATAAAAGGGAACATTATGTGCCGAGGCAAGCCGGGCAATCGTGTAGGTGCCGACCTTGTTCGCCGTATCGCCATTAGAG
>CBDUUU010000021.1:0-7950 GCA_965370485.1 uncultured bacterium | reverse complement strand
TTGAAATAAAAAAATCCGGCAGGAAGATAATGTGATTTTTGTTCAATGAAAAAAACTGTTGTGCTTATAATCAGGGACGGCTGGGGGATTAGTAAAGACCCTCGGGGTAACGCGATTATGAGGGCAAAGACCCCGCGTTGTGACGCGCTTCGGGAGAGGTATCCATCCTGCATCCTGAAGGCATCGGGGCTGGAGGTGGGGCTTCCGGAGGGTTACCAGGGCTCATCAGAGGTAGGGCATCTGAATATCGGCGCAGGCCGCATTGTAGAGCAGGAGCTTAAAAGGGTAAATGACGCAATAGAAGACGGCTCTCTTTTTAGCAGCCCCAGCTTCCGGAAGGCAATTCAAAATGCAAAAAAAAATAACTCTACCCTTCATCTTATGGGTCTTGTCCAGGATGAGGGCGTTCATGCACATCAGGAGCATCTATTTGCCATAATGAAGGAGGCGAATAGATGCGGCATCAGGGATGTCTGCATCCATTTCTTTGCCGACGGCAGGGATACCCCGCCCAGGAGTGCCCTGGGTTTTTTGAAGGCATTAAATGAGAAGATAGGTGAATATGGAGGGATGATTGCAACACTGATGGGCAGATATTATGCGATGGACAGAGGAAAGGTGTGGGAGTTGACTACCCGGGCATACGATGCCCTCACAAGGGCAGAGGGGATAAGGGTCAAAACAGCCGAAGATGCGATTGAGAGGGCATATAGAGAAGATAAGTGCCCTGATGGGAGTGAGATGAGCGATGAGTATATCCCCCCCGCTATTATAGGAGACTTTGCCGGAATAAAAGATGGGGACTCCGTCATTCACTTCAATTACAGGCAGGACAGGGCAATTCAGCTTACACAGGCATTTGTGGAGGATGATTACCCGGGAAAAAGATGGAAGAGGCTGGATATTGCCTATGTCGGTCTTACGAAGTATTATGACAGCTTTGTCTTTAACCTGCTCGGTGAGCTCAGTAAGGGCGGGCAGATGCGCGAGCTTCTCGGAGAGGTAATAAGTAAAGCAGGACTCAGGCAGCTTCGAATCTCTGAGACGCAGAAGTTCAGGCATGTAACATCCTTTTTTAATGGCAAGCTCATAAAGCCGTTTAAGGATGAAGAGCGCATTGAGATCAAGAGCAGATATGACCCGGGCTCATTTGCAGAACACCCCCAGATGAACGCATACGAGGTAGCAGAGGCTGTTATAGATGAGATAAATTCGAGGAAGTATGATTTTATTCTCTTAAACTTTGCAAATTGTGATATGGTTGGCCATACCGGCAATTTCAGCTCTGCAGTGAGAGCGGTGGAGGTGGTGGACGAGTGTGTGGGAAGGGTTGTGGAGGCAGTTATTTCTACAGGGGGGATAGCGCTGGTTACCGCCGACCATGGCAATGCAGAGGAGATGCTGGACTCAACAAGGCAGGTCAAGACATCCCATACGATGAATCCAGTCGAGTTTATCTATATTGCCTCTGATTATGGGAGCGCAGGACTAAGAGATGGCATATTGAGCGACATAGCGCCTACAGTCTTAGAATTGCTCGGCATCCCGAAGCCAGGGGATATGACATCTACAAGTTTAATTAAAAGGAAACTGCCATGGAGATTATAACTTGTGCTGGATAGTATTTTTTGCCTCCGCAGTGGTTATCGTTATCGCCGGCAGCAAGCTTGTGCATTACTGCGACTTGGTAAGCCAGAGGACAGGTCTGGGGCATATCTGGGCCGGGGCGATTCTCATTGCCCTTGCCGATGGCCAGCCTGAGCTCTTCACGGGCATTGCGGCGGTCGTCCGCGAGAATGCCCCTAAACTAGCCCTCGGAAATGTCTTTGGGAGTGTTATGTTTAACCTTTTGATTATTGCAATTCTTGACTTCAAAGAGGGCCGGGGTTCAATCCTGAGAAAGGTCGACCGGCGTCTGATTCTCTGGGGGGCGGCAAGTATGGGCCTTGCCGGCCTCTCTGCCATTGGCATTTTCTCGGGAGAAGTTGCTATTGGGAGACTCGGACTCTTTGCCATTTTGCTCGGGTGCGGATATATCATAACCGCAAGATTTCTGTTTCGAAGGGGTGAGGTAAATCCCGCTAAAAAGCCTCTTTCTAGCGGGATAAATCTGCGCGCTGCGGTAGGGGGCTATGTTGTTTTGACCATCCTTATCCTTGTCTCGTCCATTGCCCTTGCCAGAAGCTCGAAGGAGATAGCGCTTCTTACCGGTATGGGTGAGACCTTCGTTGGAACGTTACTTCTGGCAGTTGTTACCTCTCTGCCGGAGCTTATCACAACTGTTGTGGCTGTCAGGCGTGGTTTTTTTAGTATGGCCATTGGCACCATCTTTGGGGCGAACCTCTTTAATATGTTCATTATCTTCGTCTGCGATATCTTCTGCCCGTATCCTATTCTCTCGGCAGGATGCTCGCTCAATCTGTTCAGCATTGTTGTCGGCATGGTTATGAGCGCCGTTGTTATAGCAGGGATTGCCTCGCACACTAAAAAATCCTTCTTGAGACTTGGATGGAATTCTGCTACAATAGCGGTGATATATGTCCTTGCGGGCTATTTTATCTTTTCGAGGCAGTTTTAATGGACAGAGATAAACAGAAAGAGGCGTCTGAGAGGCAGAATCTGCCATTGTCCAGGAAGGCCCTTTCGTTTATCATTTTCTTAGTTGTTGTTCTCGGGCTTGTGCTGAGGTATGATTTCCGTCTGGTGATGGAGCTGATTAATTGGTGAGAAAGGGTCTATGAATAGCCGGCTTATGGGGGACTTTGTTGTAACGCTAAGGATGAGGATGGATGAGCTGAAGGTAGTTCGCTATGCCCCGAAAGAGCTTGCAGAAGAGTTGGAGGCCGAGGTTGATAAGATAGATGAGATGCTCAGGGAGCTATATACCCAGGGAGAGCTTGTATATCTGACAAGGGTTAATAAAGAGACAGGAGAGGAGACAAAGGTAGTCCAATTTGTCGGATGAGGTGAGCAAAATGAAGAACTTTTTGGTGACTGTCGGTGTGATATTTGTACTGGCTCTTATCCTTGTAGTATTTGTGGAGACAATTGCCATCATCCATCTTTCCCGGGGCAGGGCAAGGCCCTGGGGTGAGCAGGTGGCAGTGATAAATATCCGGGGCGAGATTGTCAACTCAGCCCCCGTGATTGAACAGCTTCACCGGTATGAAGAATCTTCCTCGGTAAAGGCAATTGTGCTGCGAATCGACAGCCCCGGGGGCGGTATGGTGCCTGCTCAGGAGATATTCGAAGAGATAGGTAAAATTCGACAGAAGGGGGAAAAGCATATTCTTGCCTCTCTTGGGAGCGTTGCCGCCTCAGGCGGCTATTATATCGCCTGCGGGGCCCAGACCATCTTTGCCAACCCTGCGACAATAACAGGGAGCATCGGCGTGATGATAAATCTTTTTAATGCCGAAGAGCTCTTTGATAAACTTGGCATCAGGTTTACAACCATTGGCAGCGGCAAGCATAAGGACATGGGCTCTCCCTCCAGAGAGATTACCCCGGAGGAGGAGGCAATGCTGAGGGCATTGGTGAGTGATATGTACGAACAATTTCTCCAGGTTGTAATTGAGAGGAGAGGTATCCCCAGGGAAGAGGTTCTTCAGCTCGCCGATGGAAGGATATTTAGCGGAAAACAGGCAAAGGAGAAGAAGCTGGTTGATGAACTCGGCAATCTTGATGATACGATTGAACAGGCGGCAAAGATGGCCGGTATAAAGGGGAAACCTGTGGTTATTACCGAGAAGCCCGGAATTCCATGGTTTCTGCGGCTTCTGTTCGAAAGGCCCCGCTCTCACCTATTTCCTCTATCTTACCTAAGATTGGCAAACTGGCTGGAGGCTTCATGAGTCCAGGGACGGATTTTACCGGGAGTTATTTTGCCAGCGTAGGAAAGGTGGCATTACTTTCCCCGGAGGAGGAAAAAAGGCTCTTCAGGCAAATTTCCAGGGGTAACAAAGAGGCTCGCAACCGGATGATAGATGCAAACCTCCGGCTGGTTATAAGCATTGCAAGGAGGTATATGCATATGGGGCTTCTCCTGCCTGACCTGATAGAGGAGGGCAATATCGGGCTTATGAAAGCGGTCGAGAGATATAGCCTGAAGAAGAAATGCAGGTTTAGCACATACGCCTCCTGGTGGATCAGACAGTCCATCACACGCGCCCTTTCTAACCAGAGCAGGCTAATACGTATCCCGGTTTACCTTCTGAGCACGATCAAAAAGATTCAGACTACCCTGCAGGAACTTCGCGAGAAATATAAAAGGGAACCCGGGATAGAGGAGATTGCCAGGCGTATGAAACTGTCTGCTGAGAAGGTAATGACACTTATGAATGTTTCAACCCCTCCGTCTTCCCTCGAGGCGCCCTTTGGAGAAGAGGGGGCCATACAGTTACTGGATACCATCAAGGATGACGGCCGTATCTCTGAACTTAGCAGCATGATTGAGCATGAGAGGATTATGTACCTGGTGGGAAAACTTTCCGAAAAAGAGGCGACAGTGATGAAGCTGCGCTTTGGGCTCGAGGACGGGCTTTTTCGCACCCTTGCAGAGGTGGGGCTGCGGTTGAAGCTCACAAGGGAAAGGATAAGGCAGATTGAGAAGGTCGCTATTAAAAAGTTAAGGCATCAGCTGCCGGAGGTAGCCAATGAAGGACTTAATTCGCAGCATTCCTGATTTTCCAAAAAAGGGCATACTCTTTCGGGATATTACAACACTGCTTAAGAGTGGGGATGCCTTCAGGGAAGTGATTGAGACACTGGCAGGCCGCTATAGAGACAGGCAGGTAGATGCTGTGGTTGCGATTGAGGCAAGGGGATTTATCATAGGCGGGGCGCTTGCTTGCAATCTTGGGGTGGGTTTTGTCCCCGTGAGAAAGAAAGGTAAACTTCCTGCCCAGACCTATCGTGCTGAGTATGAGCTGGAATATGGGACTGACACCCTTGAAATTCACAAGGACAGCGTCGACCCCGGCTCGTCTGTCTTAATAGTGGATGATTTGCTTGCAACGGGCGGAACGGCATCCGCCGTTATCTCTCTCTGTGGCCGGCTTGAGGCAAAGATAGTTGAGCTTTCATTTATAATAGAGCTGACTGATTTGCGGGGGAGAGAAAAACTCGGAGGTCATCCTGTATTTTCCCTGCTAAAGTATTAAGATGTAGTTGCCCGATTCATCGGGCTAAATGGGCAGAGCCTCATAAATGAGGCGACTACAGGATTGGATAAATGACGGTGAAAAGTTCTTCTCAAAAGAGAGTGGCCGTTGTTGGCCTTGGGTTAATAGGCGGCTCTCTCGGGATGGCGCTCCGCAGGTCTGGATTCGCCGTTACGGGGATAGCAAGGCGGGAAGAGTCTATCCGGCTTGCACTTAAATGCGGGGCGATTGACAAGGGATTTGTCGGCGCCGGCAGTGAGTCGCTCCGGGAAGCTGAGATTGTGGTCGTTGCCATTCCTGTGGGGGCAATCCCTGCTGCCGTCGAAGAGATTTACCCTCATCTCAGGGGTGGGGCCATCGTCACCGATGTCGGAAGCACAAAGGCAAAGATTGTCCATCAGGTGAACGGATTTCTGCCAAAAGGAATTTCCTTTGTTGGCGGCCATCCGGTTGCCGGCTCCGAAAAGAGCGGGATTGCCTCGGCCAGGGGTGACCTTTTCGAAAATACAACCTGTGTCTTGACCCCTCTGGAGGGGGACAACCCGCGGGCGCTGAAGGTGGTCAGAGAGATGTGGGTGTCTGCGGGGGCAAGGATTATTGTTACAGCCCCGGAAGAACACGACCTGCTAATGGCAGGGACCTCTCACCTGCCTCATCTTGCCGCCGTGGGGCTGATGGGACTTCTTGGCGAGTTAAAAAAAGAGAATGAAAATGCCTCTCTCGTTGTCGGAAGCGGTTTTCGGGATACCACAAGGATTGCCCTTTCTTCCCCGACTCTATGGAGGGACATTTGTCTTACCAACAAAGATGCCCTTATTAATATGCTTGTCCGCTTCAGACAACGGCTTGAGGGTATGGAGAAAAAGATAAGAGATGAAGACGAGAAGGGAGTTCTCTGCGAGCTTGAGGAAGCAAGAGAACTGCGCCTTGAACAGCATAACCATTAATCCGGCCGGAAAATTATCTGGCAGGATAACAGTCCCCTCCGATAAATCCATCTCCCACCGCGCTATTATGCTTGGCTCTCTTGCGCAAGGGCAGACAATCATAAAAGATGCGCTCCTTGCAGAAGACTACCTTAGGACAATCAATGCCTTTCAGGCAATGGGGGTTCATATTAAGGGGGCATCCCCCGGCAAGAGACAGACAATAGAAATAAAGGGTGTTGGCGCAGCTGCGCTCAGGGAGCCTGCCGGGGTAATCGACGCAGGCAACTCCGGCACTACGATGCGTCTTCTCTCAGGTATCCTTGCAGGGCAGGGTTTCTCATCCACTCTCACGGGGGATGACAGTTTAAGAAAACGGCCGATGAAGAGAATCATTGAGCCGCTCAGGCAGATGGGGGCTGAAATCTCAGGGGATGGGGATTATCCCCCTCTTACAATCTGCGGCAGGCCGCTCCATGCGATTGATTACCAAACGCAAATTCCCAGTGCCCAGGTAAAGTCGGCAATTCTCCTTGCCGGGCTCTTTGCAGATGGGCAGACCTCAGTCGAAGAGCCTGCTCTCTCAAGAGACCACATGGAAAGAATGCTTACCTATTTTGGAGTCGGACTCAAAAGAGCCGGCCTCAAAGTCACCATAGAAGGCAGACAGACTCTTCACGGAAGGGAGCTCTCTATTCCGGGGGATATATCCTCCGCCTCCTTTTTTATGATAGGTGCGGCTATTTTACCCGGCTCAAAACTGTCCATCCTTGATGCAGGCGTAAATCCAGCCCGCACAGGAGTTTTAAATGTTCTCAGGCAGATGGGAGCGGCATTCAGTCTCGAGGATTTGCCGTCTCACAGCCCCGAGCCATCAGCCAATATCACAATAAAGAGTTCGACACTTAAGCCCCTTATGGTCGACAGAGAGGCTGTCCCCTCTCTCATAGATGAGCTTCCCATTCTTGCCCTTGCCGCAACCCAGGCTGAGGGAAGAAGCGTCATTTATGGGGCAGGTGAGCTCAGGGTAAAAGAGACTGACCGAATAAGTGTCCTTGCAGCGAATCTCAGAAAACTTGGCGCAAGAATAGATGAGACGGATGATGGCATGGCTATTTACGGCAGGGCGCAGCTAAGGGGCGGGGATGTCCAAAGCCTCGGTGACCACCGAATGGCGATGACAATGGCCGTTGCCGGGCTTATTGCGAAAGAGCCTATAACTGTTCACGGGACCGATTGCATCAACACCTCCTTCCCAGGGTTTCTGGATACCCTGCATGCAATTACATAGAGTTGGCTGGATTTGTCAGTGTTCTGTCACAATTTCCACCACAATGTCACATATTTATTATTTTGACTATTCCTACCCAATTTGATATAGTTAAATAAGAAGGAACTGGGTATATTAGTTATGCTTGTAGGGAGATAAAGACTGTGATGGTAAAAGGTTTTTTACTCGTTTTCCTCCTGAATATTTGCCTAGTATGTAGCGGGGATATGGTTTATTTAAAAAATGGTAGGGAATTTGAAGGGTCTATAACAGGTGAAGATAAAAAGGAAGTTCGAATAGAAATTGGCACCGGCGAGATGGTAATAAACAGAAATTTGATAGATAGAATAGAGTACACGGCAGTTCAAGATGCTATAAAAGCAATTGCTAAAGCCCTAAGGTTAGAGCAAGAAGCTGCTCTATCAAGCAAAAATGCCACAAAGGCTATGCAGGCATTTCATGAGGCCTTAAACGCGGCTTTTTTAAGCTACAAAGAGGCACTACAGCACTGTGAAACGGTGGAGGAGTCAACTGGATTGTATGAAAAAGCCCAAAAATTTCCCCTTTTTCTTTTTATGGGCTATGCTCCTTT
>CBDUUU010000020.1:0-8277 GCA_965370485.1 uncultured bacterium | reverse complement strand
AAAATTATTAAACCAGAGGTAATAGAGATAGGAGCCCATTCCATGGTTGATGATGGTGCCTGCGTGGTTGAGGGCCATCCCGGCAATAAGCGAGGCAAGCATCATTCCCTCCCGCGCATCCTTCGAGTTGGGGCTTGCTACCGCCTCCGGGAGAAACTCCCTTGCCATCTCCACTGACCTGAGAGCAAGCACATCGCTGATGGGGTTTCCTGCGTTAGATAAATACGCCTCTATCCCATGGGTCATAGCGTCCATCCCTGTCCAGGCAGTAATCTCTCCTGGGAGGGAGTAGGTCAGCTCGGGGTCGCAAACCGAAAGCCCGGGCATAATCTGAAAAGAGCTAATGGTCTTCTTTGCTTCGTTTTCTCTGTCGGTGATTATAGCAAAGCGGGTTATCTCACTGCCTGTCCCGCTTGTTGTAGGTATAGCCACAACGGGCAGCGGCTTCCCCGGCAGCACTGCCTCGCCAAAGTAGTTTTGCAGCGGGCCCTCATTGGCTGCCCCTATCGCAGCCGCCTTTGCTACATCCATGGCACTGCCGCCCCCAATGCCAATCACAAACTCGCACCCTGTTCCCCTGCACAGTTCTGATGCATTACGGGCAGTCTCGGTTGATGGATTTTCTTCCACCTCGCAAAACTCCTCGTATGAGAGATTGATTTTACCTAATGCCGCCTCAACCCTCTCTAACAAGCCGGTTCTCTTAGCGAAGTTTCTGCCTGTGACGATAAGAGCCCTTTTACCAAACCTGCCCGCACACTCCAGACCCTTTTCTAAGATGCCGCAGCCAAAGTTTATCTCGGTCCCTAAGTAAAACCAGAAGTTTTTCATTTTTTTCTCAAGACCGTCTTTGCTCTCAAGCGCCTGTGCGACAGAGAGGCAAAGCGATGCGCCTCATCACGCACATTCTGGAGGAGCTGGAGGGCGGATGAACTTCTTGAAAGGCAAAGAGGGGCGCTCTTCCCGGGGATAAAGATATGCTCCTGGACCTTGGCAAGGGAGATTACGGAGATGTTTTTTATGCCAAGTTCTCTGAGAGCGGCCTCTGCCGAGCTCAGCTGTCCTCTTCCGCCGTCAACAAGAATAAGGTCTGGTTGTCTTTCGCTCTGCACCCTGTACCTGCGCCTGATTACCTCCTTTAGCATTTCGCAGTCATCCTTCTTGTTTGCGGATTTAATCTTGTAGATGCGATAGCCGCTTTTCTCCGGCTTGCCGTCCGCAAATGTAATGGCCGAGCCTACTGCCTCGCGCCCGCCGAGATGAGAGATGTCAAGGCCTTCTATCAGGCGGGCGGGAGAATCCTGCCCTAATATTTCTTTGAGTCTGGTAAGCCCTGTGTCTCTGGGCAGTGTCATCTCCGAGAGAGTGACAAAATCCTGACGGGCACCCCTGTAAAAAGCGGCTCTCTTACTTTCTTTGACCTTTTGTAATAGTTTCAGTTTATCCCGTATAGAGGCGGCCTCTTCAAACCTGTGCATCTTGCTTAGCTCATCCATCTCTGCACTTAGCTTTTTTGTGAGCTTGCTAACCCTGCCTTCAAGAAGGAGGCATGCCCTTCGGACACTTTCCTTGTAATCAGCCTTACTAATTTTCCCGCAGCAGGGGGCAGAGCATTTCTTGAGGGAGAAGTTCAGGCAGGGACGCCTCTCACTTTTCTGCGCGCTGATTTTGCGTGAGCAGCTGCGAAGAAGAAAGAGCTCTCTTATCAGCTTCAGGGTCTTGCGCAGGGACCCCACATCTGTATATGGCCCGTAATAGCGGGAGCCGTCCTTCTTCAGGGTTCTGTCAACGCGCAGTGATGGGAATGCGTCCTTGAGGCTTAGCTTGATAAATGGGTATTTTTTATCGTCCCGCAGGTGAATATTAAAAAAGGGCTGATGTTCCTTTATGAGATTTGCCTCAAGAATAAGCGCCTCTTCCTCTGAGTCTGTGGTGAGATAATCATAATCACTTATCTGCCTGGTGAGCGCGTTCATTTTTCTCTCTGGCGATGCGGGCCTCTTGAAATAGGAAGATAGCCTTTTCTTGAGCGACAGGGCCTTGCCAATGTAGATTATCTGCCCGCCTTTGTTTTTTAACATATAAATGCCTGGTTTATCCGGGATGTTCTTTGGCAGCTTCATCTGCGAGGGAAAAGAGGTTCGCCTTTTTTTATGGCAGGCAGGGAAAAGCTCCTGTAGATTTTTTCTGCTGTCTCCGGCAGAAAGGGGGAAAGGTAAAACCCGAGCATCCTGATCTGCCCGGTCCATCCGGCAAGCAGCTTATTCAAGGCGCTGTCCTGGCTGTTCTTCAGGAGGTCCCAGGGCTTTGTCTTTTCAATCTCCCTGTCTAATCCGGTTACTACGTCCCACAGGCACTTCAGGGCATCGTTGAAGCGGAAACTCTCCATATTGTTTATATATCCCTCGGGCGGGGTGGGTTTTGTGGAATTATTGGATGTGAAGCCTGCCTTCTCGCACAGCGTCTCGACCCTTCTTACGAGATTACCCAGTCCGTTTGCAAGCTCGGCATTGTATACCTGCCTCAGCCTGGCGGCGGAGTAATCCCCGTCTGCATACGGGGGAATCTCCCGGAGAAGGTAAAACCGAACAGGGTCTACACCGTGCTCTCTTACCTGCGCAAATGGGTCTATTATATTGCCCAGCGATTTGCTGATTTTCTGCCCTTCGGCAGTAACGAAGCCATGGATGAAGATGGTATTGGGCAATGGCAGGCCCGCCGATAATAGCATTGCAGGCCAGTAGATTGTATGGAACCTCAGGATATCCTTCCCGATGATATGAACCTTCCGGCACCCTTCCGCCCAGTATTTTTCGAATCTTTTCTCATCGTCCCCGAACCCGAGGCCCGTGAGATAGTTTGACAGGGCGTCGTACCACACGTACATTACCTGGGAGCTATCCCCCGGAACAGGCACTCCCCATCCGCGGGAGCGCTCCCCTGCGCGGGAGAGGCTGAAGTCCTTTAGTCCCTGCTTGATGAAGCTCAGTGTCTCGTTCTCCCGTGTCTGGGGGATAATCTTAAGTCTCTTAGAAGAGATAATCTCATATAGCGGCTTTTCGTATTTTGTGAGGCGGAAAAAGTAGTTTTCTTCCTCGACGGTTTCGGGTTTGACTTTGTGTACGGGGCACAGTCCATCTTCTGTCAGGTCCTTCTCGGTATAAAAATCCTCACACTCCGTGCAATAAAGCCCCTTATACCTCTTTTTGTAGATGTCTTTCTTCCTGCAGGCTTCCCATAATTTTGACGCCCCCTTGAAATGCGGTTTTGTGCTTGTCCGTATGAAGCTATCGGCTGTGATATTAAGAAGACTGAGGAGGTTATAGAAGACCTTTGAGTTTTCATCACAGAAGGAGCGGGTCTCAAGCCCCTCTCTGGAGGCAGCCTGCACGTTCTTCAGAGCATTTTCATCGGTTCCCGTAAGAAAGAAGACGTCACTACCCATCAAACGGTGATAGCGTGCAATGACGTCGGCCTGGATGAGCTCTAAGGCAAAGCCGATGTGCGGCCTTGCGTTTACATAGGGGATAGATGTTGTTATGTAACTAAGATTTTGCACCTCTACCGCCCTATGAACCCTATTTTTTCATACACCGCCCTCAGGGTTTCATTTGCCCGCAGAGCGGCAGATTCAGCGCCTTTACTTAATATCCGGGAGATATAATCCTGGGTGTCCATAATCTTCTTGTATTTTTCCCGCAGAGGCCCCAGTTTTTCGACAATCAATTCTGCGAGTTCCCCCTTGAATGTGCTGTAATTTTTCCCTCTGTATTTCTCCTCCAGTTCCTTTAGCGATATACCCGAGAGAGAGGAGTGAATTGCCAGAAGATTGCTTATTCCTGATTTTGCTTTCTCTGCCTTTATCTCGGTGCCTGAATCCGTCACAGCCCTTTTTATCTTACCCAGAATTACGTCCGGCTCATCAAGCAGGGCTATGTAGTTATCGGAGTTGGTGTCTGATTTATCCATCTTGCGGGATGGCTCGAGCAAGCTCATTATTCTTGCCCCAACCTCAGGGATGCAGGGGGAGGGCATCTTAAAGGTATTTCCATATAAGCTATTAAAACGCACCGCAATATCTCTTGTAAGCTCAAGGTGCTGTTTCTGGTCCTGCCCAATCGGAACAACCTCGGTTTGATATAGCAGTATGTCCGATGCCATCAGTACCGGGTATGTGTATAAACCTGCGTTGATGTTTGAGGGATGATTTTTCGCTTTGTCTTTGAACTGTGTCATTCGGTTCAGCTCCCCGGTATAGGTAAGGCATCCTAAAACCCATGCAAGCTCGGCGTGGGCGCTTACATGCGACTGGACGAATATCGTGCACTTCTCGGGGTCAAGCCCGCAGGCGATGAATTGGGCGATGAATGAGCGGCAGCGGGACCTGAGGGACTCAGGATCCTGCCTTACTGTGATTGCATGCATATCCACGAGTGTGAATATGCAGTCGTATTGCTCCTGCATCTTGAGCCAGTTTCTTATTGCCCCGACGTAATTGCCTATGGTGAGGTGTCCTGAGGGGGCAATGCCGCTCAGCAGTATCTGTTTTTTGCTTTTCATGGTAGCGGTGGAGGGACTCGAACCCCCGACACGAAGATTATGATTCTCCTGCTCTGACCAGCTGAGCTACACCGCCGGGGGCAGAAAATTCTGGTGGCGGGGGCTGGATTTGAACCAGCGACCTCCGGGTTATGAGCCCGACGAGCTACCTGGCTGCTCCACCCCGCGTCAGTGGTTTCATTATAATGATAATCAGACCGGTGTCAACGACTCTTTTTTAATTTCTCCCACCACGGGCGGTTCTCTACATACCAGTTCACAGTCTTCTCAAGCCCTGCGGAGAACTCTACCTCGGGCTCCCACCCCAGAAGGACAGATGCCTTTGAGGTAGAGGAGAGCAGCCGCCTGACGTGCCCCGGGCGGTCATCTATGAATCTCACAAGAGACTGCGGTTTCCCCAGGGCCTTTAAGATAAGTTTTGTAATGGTATTGACATCTACCTCAATCCCTGTGCCGAGATTTACCACCTCTCCTGACAGTTTTCTCACATCGGCATGAACAGCCTTCTCGATTCCCCTCGCAGTATCGTCAACATACAGCCAGTCGCGCGTGAATGTCCCATCTCCATAAACAGGCAGCGGACTCTCCTGCAGGGCATTTGTAATAAAGAGCGGGATTAGTTTCTCAGGGTATTGATTAGGTCCATAGTTGTTAAACGGCCGAAGGATTATTACCGGCAGTTTATAGGTAATATAGTAAGAGTAGGCGAGCCTGTCCGCGCCTGCCTTTGCGCCGGCATAGGGGCTTTGCGGGTTGAGAGGATGGTCTTCCGTCATCGGTATCTCTCTGGCCGAGCCGTAAACCTCAGAGGTGCTTATGTGAATAAATCTTTCCACGGGATGGTCCTTTATTCCCTCTAAAAGAGTCTGGGTGCCCTTGACGTCGGTGTCGACGAACGGGGTGGAGTTTGTGATGGAGCGGTCAACGTGAGTCTCTGCAGCAAGGTGAACCACCACATCTGTCTGCCTCAGCAGATTTCTTACCACATCTGCATCCTGGATATTTCCATGCCAGAAGGCAAAGTTGGGATTTTCCCACATCCCCTGGGAGAAGTTTTCTAAGTTACCGCAGTATGTAAGGGCGTCGAGTACCGTAATTCGGTACTCCGGGTACTTCCCCAGGAGGTATCTGGTAAGATTGCTCCCGATGAAGCCTGCTCCCCCTGTAATCAATATACGCTTTGCAGCCATCTTATCTGCCGATACTCGAATATCTGAACCCTGCCGTTTCCAGTTTATGCGGCTCGTATATATTGCGCCCGTCGATGATGATGGGTGTTTTCATGAGCGTTTTTATCCTCCGGAGGTCTAACCCGCGCAGTTCCTCCCATTCGGTGACAATGGCCAGCGCATCGCACCCGGCCGAGAGCTCATAGGGGTCCCTGCAAAATGTAACATCTTCCAGAACCCTGCCGGCATTTTCCATAGCCGCAGGGTCATATGAGCGGATTTTGACACCTTCCTTCTGCAGTGCCTTGATGATGTATATTGACGGAGCCTCTCTTATGTCATCGGTATCTGGCTTAAAGGAAAGTCCGAGCACCCCAACTGTCTTTCCCTTGAGTATCCACAGGGCATCTCTAATCTTTTTAAAGAAAAGCAGCCTCTGCCTTTCATTCATAGCCCTGACAGCCTTTAGCAGTTCAAAATCATAGCCGGCTTCATCCGCCATCTTGATGAATGCAGATATATCCTTCGGGAAACAATACCCGCCATATCCAACGCCCGCCCTCAGGAAGCCGCCTCCGATGCGGCTGTCCAGCCCTAACCCCTCAGCAACATTTTCGACATTTGCCCCCACAAGCTCACAGATAACCGAGACAGCGTTGATATAGGATATCTTCAGCGCAAGGAATGAGTTGGAGGCGTGTTTGATAAGCTCAGCGCTTTTTATATCCGTTACGAGAATCGGTGCATCGATAGGGGAATAGACCTCTCTGAGGAACTCCTCCGCGCGCCTGCTTGCAACTCCCAGTACTATGCGGTCCGGATTCATAAAGTCTTCGACGGCGTTGCCCTCGCGCAAAAACTCGGGGTTGGAGGCAACATCAAACTCGACCTTGTTTGTGTTATTAGCCCTGAGGGTAAGGTTCATCTTCTCTCCTGTCTTCACAGGAACGGTGCTCTTCTCTACGATTACCTTATATTCTGTCATAGCCTTTGCTATGCCGCAGCAGGCATTTTCAATGGAGGAGAGGTCTGCATCACCTTCCGGCTGGGCTGGGGTTCCAACGGCTACAAAGACAACGAGTGAGTCCTTTACAGCCGTCTCCAGGCTGCCGGTAAAGGCGAGCCTCTTCTTTTCCATCTCTTCTGTAACAATATCCTGAAGCCCCGGCTCGTAAAATGGAACCTTCCCTTTTACAAGCTGGCTAAGCTTTTTCTCGTCGTCGTCTGTGCAGAGGACCCTGTGCCCAACCCTGGCAAGGCACGCCCCTGTTACAAGCCCGACATGCCCCGCCCCAATCACACAAATGTTCACTTAATCCTCCTAACGATTAATGATTTTAGCAGGAACTGCCCTGTGTGTCAAACGTTACCCCAATAAAAAAGGCGGCTATGAATTAGCCGCCTTTTTTGTCTGAACCCCGTTGGAAATCCCCGCCCGGGTTTTCTAATGGGGTTTGTCTTTCTCTTAATACATTCCGCCGCCCATGCCGCCCATGCCGCCTCCTCCGGGTGGTGGCATTGGGGGAGTCTTTTCCTTCTCAGGAATATCGGTAACAAGCGCCTCGGTTGTGAGGAGAAGCCCTGCTATACTTGATGCATTCTCAAGGGCACATCGCACAACCTTGGCAGGGTCAACGACCCCCGCCGCGATGAGGTCCTCAAACTTATCAGTCTCGACGTTGTATCCTATATTCCCTTTCTCGCCGAGCAATCTCTGAACAATAATAGAGCCTTCTCTGCCGGCATTGTTGGCAAGCTGTCTGACCGGCTCCTCAAGGGCACGCTTCACAATCTCCACACCTGTCTGCATATCACCCTCGAGCTTGAGCTCACCCAGGGCGGGAATTGCCCGCAGTAGTGTTACCCCGCCGCCGGGGACTGTTCCCTCTTCAACAGCCGCTCTGGTGGCGTGGAGGGCATCCTCCACCCTTGCCTTTCTCTCCTTCATCTCTGTCTCTGTAGCGGCTCCAACATTAATTACAGCCACTCCCCCGGAGAGCTTTGCAAGGCGCTCCTCGAGTTTCTCGCGGTCATAGTCAGAGGTTGTCTCATCAATCTGGGTGCGCAATTGGGCTATTCTCCCCTTAATCGCATCGGAAGTGCCTGCGCCCTCAACAATCGTTGTATTGTCCTTGTCAATCTTGACCCGCTTTGCGGTTCCCAGCATATTCAGCTGGATGTTCTCCAGCTTCAGGCCAACCTCCTCGGCTATCACCTGCCCGCCTGTGAGGATTGCTATATCCTCCAGCATTGCCTTTCGCCTGTCGCCGAACCCGGGGGCCTTTACTGCTGCGCAGGTGAGCGTCCCGCGTATCTTATTGATAACAAGGGTTGCCAATGCCTCTCCGTCAACATCTTCTGCAAGGATCAAAAAGCCTTTTCCCTCTTTCGCTATCTTCTCAAGCACAGGGATGAGGTCCTTCATGTTGCTTACCTTCTTATCATGCAGGAGGATGTACGGATTCTCCAGCACTGTCTCCAGGGTCTCTGCGTTTGTTGCAAAGTATGGAGACAGATATCCCTGGTCAAACTGCATCCCCTCCACCAG
>CBDUUU010000019.1:0-8294 GCA_965370485.1 uncultured bacterium | reverse complement strand
TATTTTGTAACAATCTGCACAAACTACCGAAAGCCATATCTAACTGGGAAAAACAAAACTGTAGTTGCTCAATTTATTGAGCAGATACCATTAAAAACTAAGGGAGTAAAGATAGACTGTTATGAAGTTATGCCCACGCATGTTCACAAGATATTGATTCTGGAGGACAGCGGAGCAAAACTTGGTGAAATCGTTCGCCAGTTTAAGGCAAGAGCCAAAAAGTGCCTTGGGTTTAATCTGTGGCAGCCAAACTACTATGAGCATGTGATTAGAAAGGAAACGGCTCTACCTAAAATCCGAGAGTATATCAAAAACAATCCTGAGGTTGAAAAGATAGAGTTTGAGCAATTTTATGAAAAGGAGCTTGATAAATCAAGCAACTACAAATAAGAATATGCCTGATAAATGAAGCAGCTACAAAAGGAGCTTGATAAATCAAGCAACTACAAATAAGATACAAAATGTATAAGATACATCCAAAATGAGTAAGATAAAGAAAAGGGCGCAATTATGCAGAATAGTAAAGAAACTAAAGAAAGAAGGCAAGAGAATAGGGCTGGCAAACGGCGTCTTTGACATAATCCACTCAGGGCATATCCGTTTTTTGAAGGAGGCAAAGGGCAGGTGTGATATCCTCATCGTCAGCATAAATACAGACAGCTCTGCCCGCGCCTGTAAGGGTAGCCTGCGGCCTATAGTGAATGAAGGCGACAGGGCAGAGACACTCGCCTGCCTTGAGTGCGTTGACTATGTTACATTCCACCCCGAGAGAAAAATGGCACACACCCTTCAGCTCGTAAAGCCCGACCTCTATCTAAAGGGCGGGGATTATTCATTAGATGAGCTTACCTCAAAGAAAATAGTCGAGAGATACGGGGGCAGGGCCGAGGTGCTCAAAATGCACGGGGGACTTTCTACGACGGTCATTATTGAGAGAATATTAAAGCACTATTGTAAAAAGGGGAATACTGAAGAACTGCCAACCCAGGCACATCCGGCGAACCCCGTTAGAAAGAAACCTTCTGACGGGGCAAGGGTCTGCCGCGCTGTCTTTCTGGACAGAGACGGGGTAATCAACGAGGAAATAGAATACCTGCATGAGCCGGAGAAATTCAGATTCATCCCGGGGGTCTTTAAAGGGCTCAAGATGCTCCAGGGCATGGGTTATAAATTAGTGGTTGTCACCACGCAGGCCGGAATCGGGCTTGGATATTTTCCAAAAGAGGACTTCTTCCGTGTAAACAGGGTAATGCTGAAGGCGCTGGGTAAAAAGGGGATAATAATAGACCGAATATACTTCTGCCCCCACAGCAAGGCGGACAGATGCAAATGCAGGAAGCCCGAGATTGGACTGTTGAAAAGGGCTAAGGAAGAGCTGAATATCAATCTAAAAGAGAGTTTTTTTATCGGAGACAGGTCCTCTGATATAAGGGCAGGTAAAAGGGCACATTGTAAAACTATTTTAGTGCGGACGGGGTATTGCGAAGAAAATCTGCATAAACCCGCGCCTGATTATATTGCCGGCAATATGATTGATGCTGCTGGGTATATAAAGAAAAGTGGCTAAGATAAGGGCATTTATTGCGGTTGAGCTTGACCCATTGCAAAAAGAGCTTAAACACATTCAGGATGAACTGGCAGGAACAGGAGACCCCGTCAGAAATATCACCCACGCCCCGTTGGAAAGTTCCTTTCTAACGGGGCACGCTCAGAGGGCAGGGATTTCTAACGGGGTAAAATGGGTAAGGGAGGGAAATATACACCTCACAATCCTGTTCTTAGGGTATATTGAAAAAGAGCGGCTTCCCGATGTAAAAGAGGCACTTCTCAAGGCAACAAGAGATATATCCCCCTTTGAGCTTTCTCTGAAAGGGGCAGGGGCATTCCCGAATATAGAGAGGCCAAGGATCATCTGGGTCGGGGTTGAAAACGGCGCGGAGGAGCTAAGCCGAATCCATACCATCCTTAGCTCTGAGCTGAGCGGCATAATAAACCCCGTTACAGAGAAAAGACCGTTCTCTCCTCATATAACCCTCGGGAGGATAAACCCCATTAGAAAAAAGCTTTCTAACGGGGTAAAACACCCTTGCAAGGGGAGCGGTCTTGTATTAAAATTACGGGCGATGCGGGAGGCACCCTTCGCAACTCTCAAGGTGGAGCGCATTGTGCTCAAAGAAAGCAAGCTCAGAAGTGAGGGCCCGGAGTATTCAACATTGGGGTATGTAAATTTGTAGTAAACGTTCGCATTAGATGCTGAATTTTAGGAGGAAACAATGACAAAAGAGAAAGAGTCTGAAAAGGACAGGGCGCTTGACCTGGCGCTTGCGCAGATTGAGAAACAGTTTGGCAAGGGCTCCATTATGCGGCTTGGGGCAAAATCTGCCCTGATAAAGATAGACGTGATTTCAACGGGGGCAATATCGCTGGATGTAGCCCTGGGGGTGGGAGGGGTTCCCAGAGGCAGGGTCATCGAGGTCTTCGGGCCCGAGGCATCGGGGAAAACCACGCTATGCCTCCACATTGTAGCCGAGGCGCAGAAGGCAGGCGGGACTGCCGCCTTCATCGATGCAGAGCATGCACTCGACCCCGCCTACAGCAAGCGGCTCGGAGTCAACCTCGATGAGCTTCTTATTTCCCAGCCGGACACAGGGGAGCAGGCACTCGAGATAGCCGAGGCACTCGTGAGAAGCAATGCGGTCGATGTCATAATAATTGACTCAGTAGCCGCCCTCGTCCCGAAGGCAGAGATTGAGGGAGAAATGGGAGACTCACAAGTTGGCCTGCAGGCAAGGTTGATGTCAAAGGCGCTGAGAAAACTGACCTCGGCAATCAACAGGTCAAAAACCTGTACCATCTTTACCAACCAGTTAAGGGAAAAGATTGGCGTAATGTTCGGGAACCCGGAGGTCACCCCCGGGGGCAGGGCGCTCAAGTTTTACTCCTCCGTCCGGCTCGACATAAGAAGAATAGGCTCTATCAAGCAAGGGGAGGAGGTAAAAGGAAACCTCACGCGCGTAAAGGTGGTAAAGAACAAAATCGCCCCTCCCTTTAAAAAGGCAGAGTTTGAGATTATGTATAATGAGGGGATTTCAAAAGAAGGCGGCCTTCTTGATATGGGGGTTGAGCTCGGGTTGATTAAGAAAAGCGGGGCATGGTTTCTGAAAGGCGAAGAAAAAATGGGGCAGGGCAGAGAAAACGCAAAGGCATATCTGCGGTCAAAGCCGGAGCTGAAGAAAGAACTGGAAAAGGTAATTAGACATTCTATTTCGTTACCACCTCAAGCATCCTCATAATTGCTTCTTTGGCTTTTGCTCTTATCTCAGGAGGCACGCTTACCACAGGTCTTAAATCCTCAAGCGCCGACTGAATCTTCGCAAGTGTCGCAAGTTTCATATCAGAGCAGACAGCCTTCTTGCTCGCCGGATAAAACCTTTTTCCCGGATTTTCTCTCCTTAGTCTGTGAAGAATGCCTACCTCCGTTCCCACAATCATCTCCCTCGCGGGCATTTCCCCCGCATACCGGCACATCCCGCCCGTAGAGAGAACCTCATCTGCCAGCCCAACGACCTCATCCCTGCATTCAGGATGCGCCATAACCACTGCTTCAGGGTGTCTCTCCTTTTCTCTTAAGATATCCTCCTTTTTTATCTCTATATGGACGGGGCAATAACCGGGATAGATAATAAGTTCCCTGCCGGCTGCTTTTGAGGTCCACTGCCCAAGAAACCTATCGGGGAGAAAGATTATCTCTTTCTCGCCGGGCAGGGAGTTAACCACCTCTACCGAGTTGGCAGAGGTGCAGCAGATGTCACTGTCTGCCTTCACAGAGGCAGAGGTATTCACATAAGCGACAGCAGCCGCCCCCGGGTGCCTCTTCTTCATCTCAAGCAAACCTTCAACATCTATCATATCGGCGAGGGGGCATCCTGCATTGCTGTCCGGAACAATCACCAGCTTATCCGGACAGAGCACTGAGGCAGTCTCAGCCATAAAGCGGACACCGCAGAAAACAATCACATCGGCAGGGGCATCTGCCGCCCTTCGGCTCAACTCTAAGGAATCACCTAAAAAATCAGCAACATTTTGGACGTCCTCCGACTGATAGTTATGGGCGAAAATCAAGGCGTTTCTTTTCTTCTTGAGCGCCCGTATATCCTGGAGTAAGCGTTCGCTGTTCATCGTTGTTTTAAGACTTTCCTGCCTGCCGCTGAGCCATCTCTCCTCCTGTCATGCTGAACTTGATAGCAGGGAAAACCTCCAATGCCTCATAAATGAGGCAACTACAAATGTCATTCTTGCTGTAGTTGCCCAATTCATTGGGCTAAAAACGAATAACTACACCTCATAAATGAGGCGGGCCTCATCGCCCGTCTTCGGGCAGCTACACCGCCGCATAATATTCCCTGTCTCCCTCTCGCCTGCGCCTGATTAGCCCCTCTCTTAACAGGATGCCAAGATATTTCAATACCTCATTCCGATGCAGCCCCAGTGAGACTGAGATGTCCTCAACTGTGCAGGGTCTGCGCCTGAGCATGTGAAGCACATCCTCCCCGGAGGCAGAGGCGCCTTTACTTAGCTTTCTCTTGGGAAAATCGGCAATCACCTCGGCAGCCTCTCCGAAAAACCCGGCTATCCTGTGCATCTCCTGCTCCGGGACAGAAACCGCAGTATCCTCCGCCGGCGGGCGGGCAACGGTATTGAGCTGAACCTTCTCCGGGCAAATAAGCTCAATATATTTCTTAATCTCTGACAGGACCTCCTTTTTCGTCGTAATCCCATCAATAAGAAAAACCTCAAGCCAGAGTCTGCCGGAATAGGCATCCATAAAAGACCTCAGCCCATTAACCATTTTTTCAAAGGTAATATCCGGATGAGGCCTGTTGACCTGTTGAAAGGAATCTTCATCGCCGGCATCAAGAGAGGGAATAACCAGGTCTGCACGCGCACAGGAGGCGCAAACATCCTTTTCCCATAATAGAGAGCCGTTTGTTAATACAGCGACCGGTATGTGCGTTAAATCCTTGATTTTGCTGATGAGCTCCCCGACTCTCTTATAAAGCGTGGGCTCTCCGGAGCCGGAAAGGGTGATATAGTCAGGAGTGGGAGGGGACTCGAGACTTTCCCCCAGCTCCCTGAGAACCTGGTCTGCCGGCGCATATTCAGCCCGCCTGCAGGTTTTATCCGTTGTCCGCCCGAGCTGACAGTATATGCAGTCATAGGTACAGGTCTTATAGGGAACAAGGTCCACACCCAGGGAAAGCCCAAGGCGGCGAGAGGGAACCGGGCCAAATATATATTTCATTCCGTTTCGAAGGAGCTTACCCTGTTTCTCCCCAACTCCTTACTCTTATACAGCGCCTGGTCAGAGCAGGAAACAAGCTCAGCGGCACTGCCGGCATCAAGAGGGAAAGAAGAAACTCCAATGGACATAGTGAGCTTGCCAAGCGGCTGTGTCTCCTCATTCTCAAAACGGGTCTCTTCAACTTTCTTTTTCAACTTCTCAGCAAATATCCCTGCGCCATCCCTGCCTGTCTCAGTGAGAATGATGACAAACTCCTCGCCTCCATAGCGGGCAGCCAGGTCAGTCGGCCTGACGCTCGAGCTCAGAATGCCTCCAATAGTCTTCAGGACAAGGTCGCCCGCGGGATGCCCATGTGCATCATTATAATCCTTAAAGTTATCGACATCGCACATAAGAAGGGAGAGCTCATGCTTATAGCGGTCTGCACGATGAAATTCCTTATCAAGCTCCCCTCGGAAATGCCTGTAATTGTAAAGCCCTGTCATCCCATCCGTTATAGACAGGCGTCTGGTCATCTCAAGCAGCCTCGCGTTCTCAATAATCAGGGCAGCCTGGTTGGCAAAGGTGGTAAGCAGTCTCAGCTCTTCCCCGGTAAAATCATGCTCCGTGGCGCTAAAGGCGCCTAACAGGCCCACAACATCCCCTCTCACCCTGAGAGGGGCAATCAGCAGTGACTTGAACCCCTGCTCGCAAAGACTGCGGTATCTCTCATATTCGCTGTGAAGGGGAGAGAGGTCATTTATCAAAATGGAGGAGCCCCTCAGAACCCCCTTTTCATAAACCTCCCTGTCGATGTCGATCTTTTCGGCTCCCCTGAAAATCTCGGTGGTCGGGGTAGGGTTTTCCCCGGCAAATAGCTGAATGGCAGAGATATCTACGGACAATACATCCTGGATAGAGTCAAGCACACGCCCGAGCACAGCATCCAGATTTGCCAGCTCCCCTGCAAAGGTCTCCGATATCTCAGCCAGTGTATGCAGGACCTGTCCCTCTCTGTCGCTTGTATCAGAGCTCATGCTCAACTTTTCATGTTCCTGTCTCAATGCGTGAAGTTCTCTACGAGCGGCACCCTTCTCTCTCTTCGTAAAGAGAATCAAGAAAAAGAACAACAGATTAATTATTGCAAGCAGATGCCCTCTCTCCGGAATCTTCCCGGGAAAGAGTATAATCAGGTTAGCGGCAATCAATATTGCGACTATAGTAAGATTTGAAAGCATCCTAAGTATTGTGTCCTCTGATATATTGTGTCCCCTGATATACGAATGCCTCCAGTCTGGTGCGGGTGGTGGTCTGCTCCAGGCCGTCATAAGCCACCACAAGGACAGGCATCCCGCAATCCTCCTGAAAACGTTTAAGCACCGCCGCAGTTATGTTGCCGGGCAGGCAGGTAAAGGGCATTACGCTTATTACACCGGAGAGCCCCTTCTGAAAGAAATCAACGGATTTGCCTGCCCCCAGAGCCGCCTCTCCAAACCACGGCGGCAGATACCGCTCGCTGTTCTTCCATATCTGTGAAATCGGCGGCTCATGCCCGTTGCGAAGATAATCACTCGAAGCCCTTGTAACAGCACGGGCGTCTATTCGCTGGATAAAACCGGCCAGATACGCACCTAAAAATCCGAGGTAATTTTTCTTTATCAGACTGTGTAATTTCAAGGTAGAGTTTACATGAAAGAGCCACTCTTCCATCGGTGATACATAAACCTCCGCCCCGAGACCCTCTAACTGCCGGACGATATTATCATTGGCAAACGCATTCGTCCTGACATATATTTCCCCTACTATTCCGATAACGGGCCTTTTCTCTTTTTTCACATCAACTGCCCTGAAAAGCTCAACGGCCCTCTCGATCGCAAGGGCGGGGCTCTTTCCCGCTAAGAGCACCTTCTCAATCTCTTTTAGACCTTTTCCGTAAACCTCATCCGATGCCCCCTGTCTCACTTCATACGGACGCGTCTCCCTTACCATCTTATCCAGAATATCAACAGCCACCATCCCGCGCCATATCTGCCTGAAAATGCCTTTCCCATAGACGCCGATCTGCTTCTGCAGGCTATGTCCCTGATTTGGAGAAATAATAGGAACCTCTTCTAAACCGAGCTCATCCAGAACCATTCTCTGTAATCTGCTATACTGGCCAAACCTGCAGGGGCCGCTCGTAGAAGGCATAAAGAAGGCCGCCCGGGCAGGGTCAAAATCCGCCTCCTTTGTGACCCTTATCATATCCCCCGTCGTAAGAATACAGGGGTAGCACTCCCTGCCGCTTGTAAATTTTCTTCCCCACGTTAATGTATCTTCGTTTGACTCCGGAAAGACCCGCGACTCCACTCCGCAGGCATTCAAGGCCGACTTGAGAGCAAAGGCGTGATTTCCCATATGGGGGATGTAAACCACCCTGTCGCTAATCTTCTCGCTGATAAAGGGAAAAAAGGGCTTGCGCCTCTCCGGTGGAGGGGAGACAAACTTAGAGGCGCCCCTTATGCTGTCGAGAAACGCCTCGCACCTGGTAATAATGCCGGCATCCGCACTATGCTCATCAACCTCAAGCTCAAGGTAGGGCTTGCCTTTCATCTTTTCACGGAAGAAGCGGGTAATAAAGGAATCGGGGCCGCATCCAAAATTTGTGATATACGCACACTGGAGCCTGCTATCTCTCCTGATAATCTCGCCCGCGCTTAAAATCTTCTGGCCATATCTCCAGTACATATCCGGCCACTCATGTGAGATATCTACCTCCTTGAGTGGAAGATAATCCATTGGTATAGGCAATGCGCCGAGCCGGCTCAGCTTATCAGGCAGGCCCATATTAATCCCTGTATCACAGCCATTATAGGGGCGGGAGACAATCACTACCGGGACCTTATCCCCCGGAAGGTTGTTCAGAAGTTTCCTGCCCTCTTCCTGAATAGCGCGGTCAAAGGCGGATTGCGCCTCTAAGGCAGATGCAATGGCGCGGTCTACCTCCCTGGCGGTCTTACCGAGAGTTTTTCCT
>CBDUUU010000018.1:0-8480 GCA_965370485.1 uncultured bacterium | reverse complement strand
TTTCACCATAACCCTCTCTGGTCTTTAACCGTGTCTGGTAAATTGTCCTTATCGTATCCGCGATATAATCGATATCCGAGGTAGGATGTTCGCCATAAACCACAATAAGCCGTTTGTGCCCGATTGAAACAAGTGCCTCTGTCTCTTTTTTCACTTCCTCCAGGCTCAATTTTCTTCTTTTCTCCTCCTCATTTTCCTTCCTGAAAGCGCAGTATCTGCAGCTATTAACACAAAAGTTACTGCAATAAAGAGGGGCAAAGGTTACAATCCTATTATCATATACCTTTCGTTTCACATCGCCTGCAGACTTGAAAATCTCCTCCCACAAATCCTCATCTTTCACATTTAACAGAGCGGCAGTCTCGTCCGGCTCCAATCTCCGGATACCAAGAGACTTCTGAATAATTTCTTTTATTTTTTGTTTCCCGCTATTTCTATTCTTCCGCAATAATTCTTCTATCTCTCCATCGTCGATAAAATCTCTCCCGTCTCTCATAAATCGCGCATTTTCATCTTCTTTGATAACATTTTTCATCTTTAGTATCTGCTTCTTTGTGTGTATGTCGTATGTAAAAGGTGGTGTGATTTTTCACCCAGTGGCCTGCCCAGAAATTCTTCGTATAAGGCGGCAACAGCGGGGTTCTCGTGAGATTTTCTTATGGACTTCGATTCATCTTCTCTGTAAATGCTTGCGGCACGGGCCTTCCTGACTTCAAGATTGGTGGGTATGGGCTGTCCTCCTCCGCCAAGACATCCGCCGGGACATGCCATTATCTCAATAAAGTGATATTTGGATTCGCCTTTCCTTGCCTGCTCAAGCAAAACCTTAGCGTTGGACAAACCGTGCGCAACCGCCACTTTCAAATACAGGCCGTTAAGGTTTATGCCTGCTTCCTTTATCTCTTTCATACCGCGCACCTGGTTGAACTCCACCTTCTCAAGTGTCTTGCCGGTAACCACTTCATAGGCGGTTCTAAGCGCAGCTTCCATTACCCCTCCCGTTGCCCCAAAGATTACAGCCGCACCCGTTGATATACCCAGAGGCTCGTCAAAATCCTCATCCTCCAGATTAACGAAATCAACGCCAGCCTCCTTAATCATCCTGGCCGCTTCTCTTGTGGTAAGCACAGCATCAACATCCTGCACACCCGAGGCATTCATCTCAGGACGCTTTGCTTCAAACTTCTTTGCCACACACGGCATAATGGAGACCACGTACATATCTTTCGGCTTCACTCCGATTTTCCCGGCATAATAGGTTTTTGCTATAGACCCGAACATTTGCTGCGGGGATTTGCAGGTTGAAATATGTTTAAGACAGCCGGGGAAGAAATGCTCGATATACTTTATCCAGCCCGGGGAGCAGGAAGTAATCATTGGAAGCACACCGTTTTCCTTTATCCTTTTTATCAACTCATGCGCCTCTTCCATAATCGTTAAGTCTGCCGCAAACTGTGTGTCAAAAACTTTATCAAACCCAAGCCTGCGCAGCGCACCGGCCATTTTACCGGTAACCAGGCTGCCCATAGGCATATCAAACTCTTCTCCTATGGCAGCTCTCACTGCAGGCGCCGTCTGAACTACCACAAATTTCCTGGCATCGGCAATTGCTTCCCAGACCTCATCCACTGCGGTCTTCTCGCGCAGCGCACCGGTTGGACAGACAAGAATGCACTGTCCGCAGTTCGTGCATTCCACGTTGTTCAACCCCTTGTTGAAGAAAGTCAGAACCTGGGTTCTGCTTCCCCTGTTGACAAAGTCAATCACGCCGACAGACTGGATTTCGGAACATACCCTTATACACCTGCTGCACTGGATACATTTGTTCGGATCCCTTATGACGGCAGGAGAAGACGTATCCTCCTCATAATGGTATTTTCTGCCCTTTTCAAACCTCAGCTCCCTAACTCCCAGCTTATAAGCAAGTTCCCTCAACTCGCATATTTGGTTTCTATCGCAGGTAAAACAATCTTCCGGATGGTTTGCCAGCAAAAGTTCTATTATCATCCTGCGGGCCTTTCTGACCCTTGCGGTATTTGTTTTTACCTTCATTCCTTTTTCCGCAAGGGTAGCGCAGGAAGGCTCCAGCCGGGGTCTGCCTTCTATTTCCACAGCACAAATCCTGCACGCCCCGTAAATTGAGAGGGCCTCATGGTAACATAAATGCGGTATGTCAACATTTATTGTTTTCGCCGCCTCAAAGACAGTGGTTCCTTCGCAGACCCGCACTTCACTGCCGTCTATGTTTAAATTAATCGTCCGTGCCATTCCTATCCTCCCATTGGGCAAATGTCTAATTTGCATCTGTTCTGTGAAATATGTTCTTCGAACTCATCAGAAAATTTCTCTATTGCAGACCGGACGGCGTTAAGCGCTGCCTGCCCCAGACCGCAGCGCGAGGTGTCATACATCACTTCCTGTAGTTCCTTTAAGAGCTCCAAATTGCCCATCTGCCCCCGGCCCTCGGTGATATTAGTAAGAATCTCCCGTGCCCGCTTTGTCCCTTCACGGCACGGGGTGCATTTCCCGCAGGATTCATAATCAAAAAACTCCGCACATCTCTTTGCCAGATCTACCATGCAGTGCGTATCATTCATTACAATTACAGCCCCGGAACCCAACATGCTTCCTGCATTCTGAACACCGGGATAATCCATTGTCACTTCCAATTTTTTCCCCGTCAATAAATTACTTGATACTCCGCCCGGTAAGACTGCCTTAATCCTCCCGTCCACCCCGCCGCCATGTTCTTCTAATAATTCCTTAAGTGTGACGCTTGTAGGAAGCTCATAAACCCCCGGCTTCTTTATATCACCGGAAAGGCAATAAAGTTTCGTGCCGGGCGAACCTGAGGAACCGATGCCGGCATACCACCGGCCTCCTTTTAATATAATCTGAGGGATGTTTGCAAAGGTCTCGACGTTGTTCAGAACAGTCGGTTTATTTTTATACCCGACAAACGTAGGGAAAGGCGGCTTTACACGGGACTGACCCTTTTTACCCTCCAGCGAATCCAAAAGGGCAGTCTCTTCCCCACAGACATAAGCCCCTGCTCCCCTGTAAACCTCAATACTAAACAAAAAATCCGAACCGAGAATGTTTTTACCGAGGAACTTGTTTTTTTCAGCCTCCTCGACAGCCTCTCTCAATATCTTGTACGCGTTGAAATACTCCCCCCTGAGATAAATAAACCCTTTTTCGGCCCCTATCGTAAAGGCGCATATAGCCATTGCCTCTATCAGCATGTGGGGATCGTTTTCCAGAATGAGCCTGTCTTTAAATGTCCCGGGCTCACCTTCATCGGCATTACACACCACGTATTTAGGAGTCTGCCTGCTTTTCCTTGCGGACTCCCACTTTATGCCTGTGGGAAATGCTGCCCCTCCCCTTCCAACAAGCTTAGAGTTCTTCAGCTCTGCCAGTATCTCTTCAGGCCTTTTCTTCAGAGCAAGTCTTAATGCCTCATATCCCCCTTCGCAGACGCATCTGTTCTTTAGAATTATCTTCATTTCTTCCCTTTCCCCCTGTATTGACCGATTATCTCCTTTACCTTTTCAGGAGTCAGGTTCCCATATATTTCCTTGTTAACCATCATAGCCGGAGCCTTATCACAAAGACCCAGGCACGAAACTGCTTCAATGCCAAACCTTTTATCCGCAGTGGTCTGCCCAAGTTCTATGTTTAGCTCACCTTTAAGAGTCTTCAAAATCTCTGCCGAACCCTTAATGTAACACGGTAGAGATACGCAAACATGGATAACATACTCAGCCGTCTCTTCAAGCCTGAACATAGAATAGAAAGTCGCCAGGCTATAAACTTCTACCCTTGGCAGCTTAAGTCTTTCGGCTAAGAATGAAATAATCTCTTCCGGCAGATAACCGCACCCTTCCTGGGCGGCATGGAGGCACTGCAGCAGTCCATCCTGCCCCTCACCATGCCTGTCCAGTATCCCTCTCAGATTTTCCTTGCAATCACTTAAAGGCATTCTATCTCCTTATGGGTTGATCTGTGAAAATACTCACTGTGAAACTTATCACATATTCTAACCAAAATTTTTTTATCTGTCAAGTGCCTTGTATTGTCCCGCCGCCGACCACGCTGTCCCCGTCATAAAACACCACTGCCTGTCCGGGCGTGATTGCCCGCTGGGGCTCGTGAAACCTCACTTTGAGCTCATCTTTATTCAGCCGGCAGACAAGTGCCGGTGATGCCTGATGGAGATACCTTATCTTTGCCATCAGTCTAACAGGCCCTCTTATCCCCTCCACCGCTATGTAGTTTACATCATTGGCAGTCAGCTGCCTGCTATATACATCCTCTTCTTTGCCAACGATAATGCTGTTATTCTCTGTCTCAATAGCGGTTACATATAGAGGCTCCCCGGCCGCTATCCCTATTCCCTTACGCTGTCCAATAGTATAATGAATAACCCCTTGATGTTCTCCGATAATGTCCCCGCTCTTGTTCATAATAGGACCGGGGCTTACCCCTTCCGGGATATATTTTTCAAGGAACTCCCTGTATGTCTTGTCCTGGATAAAACATATCTCTTGAGATTCCGGCCTGTCTGCCGCAGGAAGCCTCTTTTCTCCGGCAATTTCTCTTACCTGCTTCTTTGTAAATGCTGCCAACGGCATTAATGTCCGCTTTAACTGCTTCTGCGTCAACGTATACAAAACATAGGACTGGTCCTTCCCGGAATCAACCCCCTTCATCAGAAGATACCTCTTTCTCCGGCTATCATACCCTATTTTTGCATAGTGCCCTGTAGCGATATAATCTGCGCCTAACTCCTCTGCCTTTCCGAGCAGGGCATCAAACTTTACATATTGATTGCATCTAATACAGGGATTAGGAGTTCTCCCTTGCCTGTATTCCTCACAGAAATTGGAAATTACTCTTTCTCTAAAGATATCTCTGAAATTCAACACATAGTGAGGTATTCCCAATCTATCGGCTGCCGCCTTTGCATCCTCTATACCGGCCAAACCACAACATCCGCCAGAATTTTCAGTATGTTCCCGAATTTGCATGGTAATGCCGATAACCTCGAAATTCCTTTCTTTAAGGATAGCGGCGGCAACTGATGAATCCACTCCACCGCTCATCGCTGTCACTACTCGTTTTTTCATCGAAAAAGCCCTGTAGTCAAATAACGCTCACCTGTATCCGGTAAAATCACCACGATAAGTTTACCGTGGTTCTCTTTCCTCCTGCCTGCCTCTATTGCCGCCCAGACTGCCGCACCTGAAGAAATGCCCGCCAATATCCCTTCTTCTTTTGCCAATCGCCTGGCAATGTTACCCGCATCTTCATCGCTGACCCTAATCACCTCATCAACCAAATCCATCCTTAAAACCTCGGGGACAAATCCTGCGCCTATGCCCTGAATCTTGTGCGCAGACACCTTGCCGCCGGATAAAACAGGGCAATCGCCAGGCTCAACGGCAATAACCTCAAACCCGGGTTTTCTTTTCTTGATTACCTCAGCTATTCCGGTGATTGTCCCGCCCGTACCTACGCCGCTAATTAGAAAATCGACTTTCCCAGCCGTATCCCGCCATATCTCCTCAGCCGTAGTTTTCCTGTGTATCCCGGGATTGGCCGGATTCTTAAATTGTTGAGGCATAAAGGAATTCGGAGTGCTCTTCAGGATTTCCTCTGCCCTTTTCACCGCTCCGGCCATCCCTTCCTGACCGGGGGTCAGGATAACCTCTGCTCCAAATGCAGATAGCAGCTTCCTGCGTTCGATGGACATCGTATCCGGCATGGTCAAGATTAAACGATAACCCTTTGCCGCACAGACAAAGGCCAGGGCTATTCCGGTATTCCCGCTGGTAGGCTCTATGATTACGGTATTCTTTTTAATTTCTGCCTTCTTTTCGGCATCTTCAATCATAGAAACTCCAATCCTATCCTTTACGCTTGACAATGGATTAAAGGACTCAAGCTTCGCTGCCAGGGCTGCTTCCAAACCGCCGCCTATCCTGTTCAACCTCACCAGCGGGGTATTGCCTATTAACCCGGTCACATCATCTGCTATCCTTGCCATTTTTATCTCCCCATATGGATTTGTAAGCGTTCACGCGCTAACGTCACCCTGAACTTGTTTCAGGGCTAATTCAATAATATAGGAATTTCCTTTTTTGCGCAACCTAAAGGTTGCGGCTACCTGCTTCTCCCAAGATTGCGGCTACCTGCTTCTCCCAACCTGGTAGTCGCAGGCTTTAGCCTGCGTTAACTTGATTATTGAGATGCTGAAATAAATTCAGCATGACAGAGAAACGGAGATGCTGAAACATGCTGAACTTGTTTCAGTATCAGTACGACAAAGGAGGGGGGAGACTTCTCACTACTACCCTGATAATCCCAGAAAACGCCAGGCTGAAACAATATGCCTGTTGTCACAGCCAAAACCTTTTTGTTTATGCTAAGGCTTGAATTAATGCATGTTTATGCCTTTTAAGGGTTGATTTTTTAACTAAAAATTAAATCTTAAGGCCTGACTTTTTGACAGAACAAGGAAAAACGCGGCAGCAGTGCGGAAGTGGATTATCTAATACAATGTGCCAGCCAGATTATCCCTATAGAGGTTAAATCGGGAACAAGAGGGAAAATGCAGAGCATACGTCTATTCATTGCAGAACACAACACAAACAAGGGGATAAGAATCTCCCTGGAAAGTTTTTATAGTTCTGGCAATATAGATATTTGCCCTTTATATGCCATCAAAAACATTCTCTCTGCTGATTCTAGTTGAGCGAATTGCCTCACATTAAATGTAATCATAGCCGCCTATTAAAAAGTAAAACTCTACATTACCTAATTTTCTTTGCGACAGCCTCAGCGGCTTTGATAATAGGATATGCAGTTGGTGGCGCAGTGAGTAATGGATGTGTCCCCACCTGGGCAGTCAAAATGGAGTTTATAGACATCCTATTTTGAATAGCAAGCCCGATAATATTTACCAATTCTCCTGTGCTCGGTCCACCTATAATCTGTCCGCCAAGCAATGCGCCCGACTCCCGGGCAACAACTAACTTTGCAATCTGCTTGTGTGTGCCGGGCAGCGCCCCGGGATGCTTGTCAATACCCTCAAAGACACCTGTGACAATATCAAACCCCTCCTTCGCCGCCTGATTTTCGGTCAATCCTGCCGCCCCGAAACTCGTTTCTCCAAAGGCAGTGGAAAAAATGGCAATGGTCCCGCTGAATGTCTTTACAGCGGAGAGTTTATACAAATTCATACCCGCAATCCTCGCCTCCGCGCAGGCAGTGGAAGCAAGCATAACACCGCTCAATTTCCTGGTGATGAAATCTCTCTTCTCAGCGCAGTCTCCCACAGCAAAGATGTCAGGGCTGTCCGTCCTCATATATTCATCCACCCTGATAAATCCCATCTCGTTGATCTTCATTCCCGATTTTTCGGCAAGAGAGACATTGGCGCGATAACCCATAGACAATATTACTGCATCAGCCTCAAGCCTTTCCCCGTTGCTTAACAGAACGCCGGCAACCTCTTTATCCCCTAATATCTCCTTTGCCCCAATGCCTGTCTTTGTCTTTATACCCCTTGACCGAATAACCTCTTCAGCCTTAGCTGCTATCTCGTCATCGAAAACAAGCCCTAATATATGAGGCAGTATCTCAACAATAGTCACATCTTTGCCCATTTTTTTTATCTCATCAGACATCTCTGCCCCTATAAAACCACCGCCGATAGTAACAATACTTTTGCGGCCCTTGAGTCTTACCAAAATTTCGTCAAGATATTCCTTGTCCTTAGGTATAACAAATACATTCTCCAATTCGGCTCCCTTAAGCCATTTAGGGATTGTAGGCATAGAGCCGGTTGCCAATACAAGTTTCTCAAAGCCAAACTCTGCGCCATCAGCGGTTTTACAAACCTTATTCTCCCTGTCTATAGAGGTCACCTCGCCTATTTTAAGCCCCACGCCTGCCTTACTCAGGACCGCATCAGATATTAAATTTTTATCGCTGTTTTCTAATGACCCGAAGATATACGGAATTCCGCAGGGAACAACTGCCTGCTTATTTTTCCGAATAATCAAAAAGTTTTTATCGGGATAACAAGATTTCCCTGTCACTGCGGCAGCAATACCTGCAGCACTTCCGACAATCACCAGCACATCTACACTTTCCACAGTTTTACCTCCTTAAAGTTCCAACTACCCATTAAATCAAACCCACTTCAATGCCTTTCCAATGCCTTTACTTATCATTTTTGTGTCGCTGCCGTTAAGAAATGTGTCAGAACCTCAAGCTTGAGGCAAAAATCCACATTTAGAACCTTAACCTTCTCCGGGATTGCCAATCTGCACGGGGCAAAATTAATAATGGCCCTTATCCCCGCCTTCACCAAACTATTTGCTACCTCCTGAGCAGTATGAACCGGCACTGTAATAATACCAATGTGAATCCTCTTTTTTTTAACCACCCTCCCCAGATGTTTCACATCT
>CBDUUU010000017.1:0-8572 GCA_965370485.1 uncultured bacterium | reverse complement strand
TCGCAGGCTGCGCCCTCAATGGTAGTTACTCCATTGGCAGTAGTTGATGCCATCATAAGATTGGCTGTCCCCAGGACAGTGGAGCCGAAACTGCCGCCCAGGTAAATATTATTTCCCGTCAGAGCCCCCTTTGCAACAATATCACCATGTTCTATGCTCACGCTGGCGCCCAGCTTCTTTAAACCTCTGAGATGAAGGTCTATGGGCCTGGGGCCAATGACACATCCGCCGGGGTGGGCAACATATGCCTCACCAAACCTTGCGAGCAATGGACCCAATACACACACAGAGGCACGCATTGTGCTGACAAGCTCGTATGGCGCCCTGTTCTTATTGACACAGGAGGCATCAACAGTGAGAGTTTTGTCCCTGCCATATCTGATTTTTGCCCCGAGTGCAGTTAATAATTTTACCATTGTCCGAACATCCTGAAGGTTTGGGACATTTTTTATTACACATGTGCCCTCTGAGAGAATGGTCGCCGCCATAATGGGCAGCACCGCATTCTTCGCCCCGCTTAGCTCCACGCTACCCTTCAGGCGCCTGCCGCCATTAATAAGAAGTCTGTCCATATTTAAAAAACCCCGGCAGAAACTATCCGCTCAATCCCGGAATAATCTTTCATAACCTCTAAAAGATGAAAACCCCTTCTTTTTAAAATCTCCCCGACCGATGCCGCCTGCCCCGCCCCCACCTCAAGGGCAATCCTCGCGCCCGCCTTCAGAAAATGCGGCGCCTCTCTTGACATAATCCGATAAAAATCCAACCCGTCCACCCCGCCATCGAGGGCAAGCCTGGGTTCAAAGCAGGAGACCTCGGCAGACAGGCCGGCAAAATCAGAACTGCAGATATAAGGGGGGTTTGAGATGAGCAGGTCCACATTCCCCTCCAGACTATCTCTCATAAGTGCCTCAAACATATCCCCCTGGCGAAAGAAAACATTACACAAGCCGCAAGCCCCCGCATTTCCCCTTGCCAGGCGAAGCGCCGAAGTCGAGATATCACATGCATAAACAGATGCCCTTTCAAGGTATGAGCCGAGTGCAATGGCAATATTGCCCGAGCCGGTACACATATCAACAATTAATGGACACTCGCAATCCCTTAATCGTGAAAGGCAGGTCTCCGCCAGCAGCTCCGTCTCAGGGCGCGGCACCATTACGTCCCCGGTAATCCGCAGGGTGAAGTCCATAAACTGCGTTTCCTGTGTAATGTATTCAACAGGGATGTGTCTCAGCCGGCAAGCGACTAGTCCTCTAAAAGAAATACACGTTGAAGGCGGCATCTCCTCACCGGAATTTAGATACAGATACAACCGCTCTTTTTCCAGCAGATGAGTAAGCAGGACCTCGGATTCTTCCCGGGGAGATTCGAATCCGGCTTCCCTGAACCTCTCAACCGCCTCTCCAACCAACTCACATATTTTCATAGCAAGTATTCGCTAAATTAAGTCCCCAGTTTCTTCTGACACTGCGAAATCAGCTTAGTCAAGTCACCTTTCATAACGGCACTGAGCTTGCGCAGTGAAAGATTTATCCGGTGATCAGTAACGCGATTCTGCGGAAAATTGTATGTTCGTATCTTCTCGCTCCTGTCACCCGCTCCTATCTGCCTCGACCTGGTCTCTGAAACCTCCTGCCTTTGCCGGGCCACCAGGCGGGCATTAAGGCGCGCTCTCAAAACGCGCATTGCCTTTTCGCGATTTCTATGCTGGGATTTCTCATCCTGGCACTGCGCAAAAATCCCGGTAGGGACATGCGTAATGCGAACCGCCGAGGAGGTCTTATTCGCATGCTGGCCCCCCGGAGACGATGCCCTATAAACATCGATGCGCAGGTCCTTCATATCAACTCTTGCGCTAACCTCTTCAGCCTCGGGCAGAACCGCAACTGTAACCGCAGAGGTATGCACCCTGCCGGAGGCCTCAGTGGATGGAACTCTCTGGACACGGTGAACCCCTCCCTCAAACCGGAGCTCGTGAAAGACAGACGCACCCTCAAGTCCAAAGACAATCTCCCTGAATCCTCCATACGCAGGGTGGGAGTCTAATACCTCCAGCCTCCAGCCCTGCGTCTGCGCATACCTGGAGTACATATTAAACAAGTCTCTGACAAAGAGAGATGCCTCAGCCCCGCCTACCCCCGCCCTTATCTCTATTACAACGCCCATCAATCCCTTGGGCTCTTTTTATACCTTCTGGTAAATCTGTCCACACGCCCGGCACTGTCCACCAGCTTCTGCTTACCGGTGAAAAATGGGTGGCATTTCGAACATATCTCAACCCGCAAATTTTCCTTCGTGGAACGTGTCTGAATTACCTCGCCGCATGCGCAGGTAATTGTTGTCTGCCCATATTCAGGATGTATTTTCTTTTTCACAACCTCCCTCCTGTCAAATATTCACCGAACCCCGTCGTTTCTCGCCTACCCCCTCTTTAATCCTCCCCCTTCAAGGGGGAGTATATCGGTGGGTGTGAAGCGATACCCATAAAAATACCAAATTTTTGGTCAATTGTCTAGCGTGGCGCGTGGCGTAGGGGGGTACGCGACCCGCCCCTACTATCCCTTGTTAATCATCTCTAGAAATGCGGCGTTTGTTTTTACCTGAAGCATCCTGGAAATCACCCCCTCCATAGCACTAACGGGGTTAATGGTGCCAAGCGATCTGCGCAGAAGCCGCACACTCTCCAGTCCTTCCGGTGAAAGCAAAAGCTCTTCCTTACGGGTGGCAGACTTCTCAATGTCAATGGCAGGGAAAACACGTTTGTCAACAAGCGCCCTGTTAAGATGCAGCTCCATATTCCCCGTGGCCTTAAACTCCTCAAAGATAACATCATCCATCTTACTGCCCGTATCAATCAGAGCAGTGGCTACAATTGTCAGGCTTCCGCCTTCCTCGATGTTTCGTGCCGCCCCGAAAAATCGCTTTGGCCTGATAAGCGCATTTGAATCGACTCCGCCTGAAAGAATCTTGCCGCTATGAGGGGTCATAACGTTATGTGCCCTTGCAAGACGGGTCAGGCTGTCAAGAAGAATAATCACATCCTTCTTATGTTCTACAAGCCTCTTTGCCTTTTCGATAACCATATCCGCTACCTGAATATGCCTCTCCGGCGGCTCGTCGAATGTCGAGCTGATTACCTCCCCCTTTACCGAGCGCTTCATATCCGTAACCTCCTCGGGGCGCTCGCTGATAAGAAGCACAATCAAAACAGCCTCAGGGTTGTTCACCGTAATGCTGTTGGCAATCCTTTGAAGGAGCATAGTCTTCCCCGCCCTGGGAGGCGAAACAATCAACCCCCTCTGCCCTTTGCCAATAGGCACCAGCAAATCCATAATCCGCATGGAAACCTCCTCCTGCCCTCTCTCCAGGACGTACCTCTCATCGGGAAAGACAGGGGTTAGATTATCAAAGTGAACCTTTGCATTAGGGCCTTCGGCATCTTCGAAATTAACCGCCTCAACTTTCAACAGCGCAAAGTACTTCTCTGTCTCTTTTGGCGGCCGAATCTGACCTGCCACGGTATCCCCCGTCATAAGCGAAAACCTCTTTATCTGCGAGGGCGAAACATATATATCATCCGGGCAGGGAAGATAATTGTAATGCATTGACCTCAGGAAACCAAAACCCTCGGGCAATATCTCCAATACCCCTTCTCCATAGAACAGGCCTTCCTCCTTGGCCTGCGCCTGCAAAATCATGAAGATGAGGTTTTCCTTCTTGACGCCGCTCAATCCGCCGAGTTTCAATTTTTTGCCAAGCTTTTGCAGCTCGGCAACCGACATCTTTTTTAGCTCTGTTAAATTCATAGATTCAACCTCCTCCACAGGACTCTCACCTGCGCAAATGTTTCCGTCAGACAGCCTCCATTTTCTATCACATAATCGGCGAGTTTTACCTTCTCATCAAGAGGCATCTGAACGGTTATCCTCGCCCTTGCTTCGGCCTTACTCAAGCCATTTGCCACCGCCCGCCTCACCTGCACCGCCTCGTCCGCTCTAACGACAACAAGTTTAGAAAAGAGAGAGCTCATCCCCGCCTCAATAAGGAGCGGCGCATCAACGACCAGCAAGTGTGTAGACTTCTCTCTTCTGCTCTCCCTTCTCAAAATCTTCTTAATTTGCGCAATCACAGGGGGGTGGACAATAGAATTCAACGTCCTGAGTCTCTCTTTGCCCCCGTCAAAGACTATCTCTGCTAATCTTGCCCGACTGACCTCCCCGTGCTCCAGCACATCCCTGCCAAACGCATCCAGAATCTGCTCTCTCACCGCCTTTCTCCTCATCACATAATGGGCAACTTGATCTGCATCGACAACCACTGCGCCAAGCGTCTTCAACATCCCGGCGACTGTGGTCTTGCCGCAGCAAAAACCGCCTGTAAGCCCTATACTAATCAAAATCCTACAAATGAGGCGGGCTTCATCGCCCGTCTTCGGGCAATTACTATAAGAAAGCCTCATAAATGAGGCAACTACATCTTAGGGTGACCACTTACAAATAGTCACCTTGTAGTTGCTCGATTCATCGAGCTAAAAGTTTTATACTTTACTATACTATGAAATACTGAGACAGGTTTCTAAGAATTTTACAGAAGAACCCTAATCCTCGCTTTCCATCTTCTCTATAAGGTCCAATATATCCTTGCCGCCTTTTTTTACCACACTTTGATACGTATCCCCCAGCCACCATTTTTCCTCGCCTTTATGCCATTTTGGTTTAGTTTTCAAACAGACAAGCACAAACTCGCCACCCTCCTTACACCAAACCTCTGCCCTGAGCTTCTTCGGCGCCCCCTTACTTTTTAAATCCCCCGGCGAGACATACACTATCTCTTCAGTATAACCCCTTTCAATTCTTCCGCCAATGTTTATTCTCGCAAGACTCTGTCCTTTCCCTGACCCAAGGAGGGCATAAACCCTCAGCTGGACATCCTCTGCTTTCCTGCCCTTCGCCTTATACTTCACATATATAAAGCAATACCCTTCCTTTGTCCTCTTTGAAAGGGAGCTTATATTGAAATCCTTTGCCTCACACAGGGAGCTAAGCACAATACCACAAAAGATAGTAACCGCAAAGACCCTAAGATTAGTTTTCATCCGCGCCTCCTTATAAAGACAATCGCGGTCCCCATTTAAAATCCAACTTCCTGAAGAGCTCTTGTAACCTCGGAATGTCTGCCTGTTTTAGCCTGCATCCGTCAAAATCAAACGAGAGAGGAACATCGCGATTGATTGTTATCAGCTTCTTGTTAAGGTAAACCTCCGGGGTGTACCTTGAGAGATTCTCCCGGAGTCCCTTCCGGTCTATCTTAGTCAATCTTTCTAATAAATCCTCAACGCCCCCGAATTGCCTGATAAGACTCATGGCTGTCACTTTCCCAACCCCCGGCACTCCCTTTATGTTATCTGTTGCATCCCCAGAAAGCGACAACACATCCACTATCCTTTCCGGACCTACCCCCCATTTCTCTCTGACTAATGTTTCATCATAGAGAAGATTACCCATCATCACCTTTGTCAAGGGGCTGACAAGCTGGAGGTAATCCTTATCCGTAGTGAAGATACGAGTCTCTTTTGATAAGACCTCCATCTCCTTTGCAATCGTTCCGATGATATCATCCGCCTCAAAACCCGCGCACTCAAACATACTCACACCCGAGGCGCAGACAATCTCCTTTATGCGCGGAATCTGCATCTGCAGCTCAGACGGCATCTTTGGACGCTGTGCCTTATAATCGGGAAAAAGCCTGTGCCTGAAAGTGGGGAAAGGCAGGTCAAAGGCAACCGAAACAGCCTCCGGCCTTCCCTCCCTGATTAACTTGAATAACGTAGATGTAAACCCATAGACAGCGCCCGTAGGCTTATCATCTCTGTCAGTGAGCCCCTTTATGGCATAGAAACTCCGATAAAAGAGAGCATTACCATCTATTAAATAAACGTAACCGTTCACGCGCTAAGGGGTCGGGAACACTTATTCTCCGCCGAGCGGCTGCCCGGTAGGAGTTATAATGCGCGGCGTAACAAAGATTATAAGATTCTTTTTCTCTGTTGTCTTGCCCCTACTTCTAAAAAGATTACCGAGTAATGGAATCCTGCTTATAAATGGAATCTCTTTTGTGCTCTCTGATTCTACCTCAGTTATCAATCCGCCAAGGACAAGCGTATCCCCATCATTGATATCCACATAGGTAGTAAGAGTGCGTTTTTTGAAAAAGGGCATTCTCATAATAGAAAAGTGGTCTCCTGAGCCATATTCATCATAGTCATCCGCCCCATGCTCTATTACCTCCGGCTGAAGGCTGAGAGAGATTATCCTTTTATCTAAATCTATAGCAGGGGTAACCCTTAGCATCACCCCAACCTTGCGGCTCTCGGAATCCTCGGGGTATACCACAGTTCTTTTATAATCATCCCCACCGCACTCAACAGTATCTTCTTTAAAGGTATAACTTGTTACATAGGGGCAGGATTGATAGACCTCTATTAATGCCTCTTCGTTATTATGCGCGGTTATCCGCGGGGCAGCAAGCATATTGACCTTTTCGTTACTTTCGAATGCCCTGAGAACCAGGTTAAACTGGGTAGGAGACAGGCGCGCAAATTGCATAGAGAGACCCTCGCCGCTACCCGACACACCAAGGTCAACGGAGGGGCCGCCGCTGCCGCCTCTTCCGCTAATACGCGTATCACCCTGTTCTAAGGGTTTGACCATATCCCAGTCAACACCAAACTGGCTTATGTCTGTAATGACAACCTCGGCAAATCTTGTCCTTATATCTACCTGAGGCGGGGTTACCTGAAGGCTTTTAATAATCTCATCGGCTATGCCGAGATTATATACCGTATTCCTCATAACAATTGTGCCCGAGGCGCGAAAGACACTGAGACGGCTGCCTGCTATTCCGGGAACATCTCCTCCCTCCAGCGGCACCGCCTTACGGAGAATCTCTTCTAAATTCCCAATCCCGCCGTAGGGTTTCCATTTTTTTATCTCCAAATCTCCCTTCTCTAAGTTCTCAGGCGTGGTAACCCGAATGATATTGCCCTCAATTCGGTATACAAGCCCCTGCATCCTCAAGATTATGTCAAGCGCCTCAATCAGCGGGATATCCCTCAGATCTGTCGTTACAAGAAACTTCTCTTTAGGCTCTTCTTCCTCCGCACCCTCCGCCGCCTCTGTTTCTGCCTCTGCATAGACAGCCTCATCCAGAAAGATTGTTATGCCTCCAATTCCTGCAAGATAGGTAATTACATCCCGCAGGGGTGTTTCCTTAAACTTAATGCTAATCGCAACAGATACCTTTTTTGCAATCTCTGAAGCCACCGGCGCTGCCTCCTCCGGCTTCTCCAGGGGTTTACCTATTCTGGCTGCCCTGCCTGTCTTTGACCATTCCTCCTGAATCCCGAGCACCGCCTCCCTTTCTTCCCTTTTTACCTCAGTGTCCGTTTTTCTTTGGAGTCTCCTGTCTTCAGCGAGCCTGGCAGAGGCGATATTGCGTTCTATTGTCTTTCTCCCGGCATCCCCCGGACGCGCAAGGACATATGCCTTCTGCCACTGCCTTATTGCCTCCCCGTAATCGCCATTATTGAAACAGTCAGTCCCCGCTCTTAGGTGCTCCTCAAGGCTTCTTTTCCTCTTCTTCTCCTGAGCCTCCCCGGCAAGCTCCTCCTCTTTCGCCTTATTGGAGAGGTCAAGCTCCTCTTCTCTGGCCGCCTCTTCTTCTATTTTCTCAGTTATCCTCTCAAGCCACATAAGGGCTGTTTTATTTTGAGGCTCTAATGTCAGGACTGCCCGGAATTTCTCCAGGGCATTCTCAAACCTGCCCTCTTTAAAACAGCCGCGCCCTTCCTTGATGCCGTCCCTAACATTTCGCGCCTTCTCTTCTTCGCTTCTCTTTATCTCAAGCCTGCTCCTCTCTTTGAGCCCCTCCTGCGCCTGCTTGAGAAGACTGCATGCCGTCTCCTGCCTCTCATCAACTTCTAATACCTTCTCAAAATGAGAGATTGCCTCCTTAATCTTACCCTCCCCGAGCAGCCTCTGCCCGGCTGTTAAATGCCCCGTAATAAACTTATTTCTTTCAAAGGCAAGCTGTTGAGTATGAATCAGGGCATCTTCTCTTGCCTCTTCCCTGGCTGCTTCACCCTCGGCAAATGCCGAAGCAGTCATCAGGATTAAAACAACAGAAAACCACGTCACCTTCATAAGAAAATACCAGAATGATATGCGGTTCAACGCTTACCTCTTTAAAATATGGGTTGTCACAAAAATCAACAGACTTTTTCTTACATTTTTCATATAGTCGCGCCGGAAGAGGCGCCCTAAGATGGGGACATCTCCCAAAAAGGGAATTTTCTTTGTCACCGTACTTTTATCCTCCCTGATTAATCCCCCCATTACTACGGTATCCCCATCATTAACAATAAGGGTAGTTTTGATATCGCGGCTGAAGGTAGTTTCAAACTGGATTGTGCTTATATCTTCACCTACGGTAAAGGTATATATAGTCGGGTCAAGGCGCTTATTGACGATGGGGTGGAGGCTCCTGAGTGTGATTGTCTTTCCGTCACCAC
>CBDUUU010000016.1:0-8705 GCA_965370485.1 uncultured bacterium | reverse complement strand
GAGTGACAAAGACCTTTACGCCGGAGATATTTTCAATCCCCAGAACCCCTCTCGTCCGCTCTCTAATAGCCGACTGTATCTGTGTTGTAGTCTGGGGGACATTTACATCGTGCTTCAGCACTACCCGGTTGCGAATTTCAATGCCTTTCTTCGTCTTGACAACCTGCGGCCTTAGCTCGTGTATGCCCTCAATCTCCTTAGAGAGCTTTCTTACGAATTCTTCGATGGCGCCGAAGGTTATCTCAACCAGCCCCTCCGGGTTATCGAAGGTCATGGTCTGTTCGGGCTGTATCGATTGGAGGCCTACAAAGACCACAACAAACCCTAAAATCAGCAGGAAGCCTCCTGTTGCGCCCACAATTAAGCCCCGCCCGAAGAGAAGCTCACCAATGTTTATCCATCCCAGGGCATGGGTGCAGAGAATGCCCCCCGCCGCAAAGATAAACAGTGTCGAAATCACCAGAAACAAACGCCCAAGACCTCTCATATTTCCACCTCCTTGTTAATCCGAAATGTCCACATCTTACGGGTTTTCGAGAAGACCATTTATGAAACCTGTGTCATGTTCGCCTCTTTTAAAAGTGGGGCTGCCGAGTATCTTTTTCTGAAACTCGATGGTTGTTTCTATTCCCTCAATAACATATTCTTCTAATGCCCGCTCCATACGGCTGATTGCCTCTGCGCGGTTCTCGCCATGTGCGATAAGCTTGGCAAGCAGTGAATCGTAAAAAGAGGGGACGGTATATTCAGAATATATGTGGGTGTCAACGCGGATGCCCGGCCCGCCGGGGACATTGTAACTGGTTATCTTGCCCGGGGATGGGGAGAAATTCTTTGAGACATCCTCAGCGTTAATTCTGCACTCGATGGCTGAGCCATTGATAAGAATATCCTCCTGCTTGTAAGAAAGCCTTTGTCCGTTTGCAATGCGAATCTGCTCTTTTACAATATCAACTCCGGTGACCATCTCGGTGACGGGATGCTCCACCTGCAGGCGGGTATTTACCTCCATAAAATAGAAGTTATTGCTTTCGTCGAGCAGGAACTCGACCGTCCCTGCGCCTACATAATTGACTGACTTTGCCGCCAGAAGCGCCGCCTCGGCAAGGCTCCGGCGCAGCGCCCCGGAGAGCCCCGGGGCAGGAGATTCCTCGACTAATTTTTGGTATCTCCTCTGAATTGTGCAGTCCCTCTCCCCAAGGAGTATGATATTGCCTTCCTCATCTCCTAATACCTGCACTTCGACATGCCGGGAATGTTCGATGTACTTTTCGATATAGATTCTTGAATCTCCAAAAGAGGCATTTGCCTCCTGAGAGGCGAGGGGGAGACTGCTTGCCAGGTGCGCATCGTTGTGCACGATTCTCATCCCCCTTCCGCCCCCGCCGCTTGCCGCTTTTATAATAACCGGGTATCCTATTTCATATGCAGTTTTCTTTGCGTCTTCTAACCCTTCCACCTGTTCCCCGCCGCCGGGAACTACCGGCAGACCGCAGGTCTTCATCCGCTTCTTAGCGGCAATCTTATCTCCCATAAGATTGATTATCTCCGGAGTCGGCCCGATGAACTTTATTCGATGTGACTGGCATACCTCGGCAAAATGTGTGTTCTCGGCAAGGAAGCCGTATCCCGGATGGACCGCCTCAACGTCGCTTATCTCACAGGCGCTCATAATGTTGGGAATGTTAAGGTAACTGCCGGAGATTGGCCCCTCGCCTATACAGATACCCTCATCTGCAAATCTTACATGCAGTGAGTCTCTATCTGCCAGGGAGTATACCACCACAGGGTGTATTCCCATCTCCTTACATGCCCTGACGAGCCTGAGGGCTATCTCTCCGCGATTTGCAATCAGAATTTTATTAAACAAATGGCTCACCCATTTTTAGCCCGATGAATCGGGCGGGCTTCATCGCCCGTCTTCGGGCAACTACATCGGATAATTACGTTGTCCGTGTAACCTCACATTCCCGCCCGATGAATCGGGCAACTACAACAGATAATTACGTTGTCCGTGTAGTTGCCTCATTTATGAGGCGTTACCTCACATTTCCGCCCGATGAATCGGGCAACTACATCATTTGTGGTAGCCGCAGGCTTCAGCCTGCGCACCCTGAAGGGTGCGGCTACCTCTTGCTTATGAGGCTGTTTCTATAAGAAACAGCGGCTGCCCGAACTCAATCGCCTGCCCGTTCTCTGCCAGTATTTTGTTCACTCGTCCTGAGACCTCCGCCTTTATCTCATTCATTATCTTCATGGCCTCAATGAGGCATATAACATCGCCTTTGGTAATGTTATCGCCCTCTTTTACAAACGGCTCTGCATCAGGGGCAGATGTCTGGTAAAAGGTCCCGACTATTGGCGCTTGAATCTCAGTTAAATTTGCTCCCTCGCCCTCTTTTTCCGATTTCTCAACGGAGATGGTTTCTTCGGCATGAGGCGCCTTTTGAGGAGAGGGTGCCTGTGGGGCGCCTGTCTTACTCAGTTTTATTCTTACCCCCTGTCTTTCCATCTCCAGCTCGCATATATCTGCGTTTTCGAACATCTCAATGATTTCTCTCAGCTCTTTTAGGTTCATTTGACCCTCTCTGCGTATTCACCGCTGCGCGTATCAACTGCAACGATATCGCCCTCATTTATAAACAACGGCACCTGAATGGTAATGCCTGTTTCCAGCTCCGCCGGTTTTGCCGCCCCTGAGGCAGTATTCCCGCGGACCCCGGGCTCGGTCTCCTTCACAGCAAGATTTACAAGTGTTGGCAGATTAACCCCGACTACATCACCATTGTGAAAGCGAACGGCAACAGTCATATTTTCTTTTAGAAAGCGGACGGCAGGGCCCAGTTCGCTCTCGTCTAAGGTTAATTCTTCAAGGCTGTCCTGGTTCAGGAAGTGAAAGAGCGCTTCAGCCCTGTATAGATATTCATACCTTTTCTCTTCTATGCAGGCAGTCTCTATCTTTTCCCCCGAGCGAAATGACCTATCAAGGGTTGCCCCGGTTTTGAGATTCTTTAGCTTTGTTTTGAGCAATGCCCCGCCCTTTCCCGGCTTGACATGCTGAAACTGGATTATAGAGAAAGGTACCCCATCAAGATTAATTGTTAGCCCTGGGCGAAAGTCGCTTGTAGTTGCCATTTATAGTTCTATTATGCTCGGGTGTTTGCTTAGAACCTCAGATCCCCTTTTGCTCAGAATTACCATATCCTCTATACGCACCCCGCCTGTGCCTGGGATGTATACACCCGGCTCTATTGTAAAGACCATATCTTCCTGAAGTATCTGCCTGCTTCTGCCTGATATGACAGGCGCCTCGTGGACATCAAGCCCTACCCCGTGTCCAAGCCCATGCCCGAAGAATTTTCCATAACCGGCCTTTTCTATCACAGCCCTGGCAGTGCGATCAAGCTCACAGGCCGGTAAGCCTGCCCTTACGGCTGATATAGCCTCGGCCCGGGCGGAGAGAACTGCTGCTCGCATCTTTCTCAGTGCCGGCTTCATTTTAGTGAAAAATACCGTTCTTGTCAAGTCAGAGCAATATCCCTTCCAGTTTACCCCGAGGTCAATGAGAACCGGCTCGGCTTTCTTAAGACGCTTTCTCCCTGCCTGCCCATGGGGCAGGGCGCAGTGCGCCCCGAAAAGCACAATGATAGGAAAGGATGGCTCTGCCCTCAGGTTTTTTCTTATAAAATATTCAATCTCAGAGACTGCATCCTGCTCTGTCCTACCCGGTCTCAGGAGCGCAAAGGCATGCTTCAGTGCCTTGTCGGCAAGCCGCCCTGCTGTCCTTATGTATGATTTCTCTTCTTTCGACTTTACCGCTCTTAGCTCTTCTACAATTCCGTCTGTAGGGACGAGCGAGGCGCCTCCTATTTTCCACTTGAGGGTCTTATACCCGGAGAAAGAAAGATGATTCTGCTCGAAACCCAGCCTCCTGAGTTTTCTCTTTTTCAGGAGTTCTGCTATGGACGAGGCGGCAGTTACCTTGATGGACGAGGCGGTTACTTCTTTTCTTGCCTGCTGGATATACAGGAAGTTTGTGAAGAAAAACGCGCGGTTTTCTGTGATAAGAATTGAGGCTGAGTCTCCACGGAAACCGCTGACATAGCGGATGTTGGCCTTGCTTGTAAGCAGGAGCCCGTCCAATCTTAATTCATCCAGCCTTTTTCTAATCCTGTGTAATTTCATAATACAACAAGAATAACATTTGTAGTTGCCTCATTTATGAGGCTCTTGCGGTTGCCTCATTTATGAGGCGTAGTTATTCGCTTTTGCAATTTCTATGGCCGCCTGAAGCCCGAGCATATAACTCATCTGCCCGAAACCTGAGATTTGCCCTACTGAAACCTCTGCGATGAGAGAATGCCTGCGAAATGCCTCTCTCTTGTAAATATTGGAGAGATGAACCTCCACTGTAGGGATGTTTGTGGCGGAGATTGCATCGCGGATTGCAACGCTGGAGTGAGTATATCCAGCCGGGTTAATCAGCAAGACATCTGCCCATTCTCTCTCTCGCGCGATTGTTTCTACAATTTCACCTTCATGGTCTGACTGGACGATTTTAAGCTCTGCCCCATTTTTCGATGAGAGCTCCTTCATTTCCCGGTTGATATCATCCAGGCTGACCTTGCCGTAGACCTCGGGCTCTCTTTCTCCGAGAAGCCCTAAATTCGGCCCGTGAATAATCAGTATATTCGCCATCTTTCCCTCCTGTGTTTTACTCATATCGACATCTGGAGATGTCTCCTACATCATCATTCCATCTCCTTCAGCCATTTTTCTACCTGTTTGAGGGCGAGCCTGGTCTCTTCCACAGCCCTTGACCTGTAAACCTCATCCCGCAGACTAATTGCAAGCAGATACTCACTCTTTGCATCTTTGTACCTGCCGCATAGTTGAAAGAGTCTCCCTAACTGAATGTGATACCTCGGAATTGTGGGATAGTATGAAACGGCCTGCTCAAGCTCATAAACGGCCTTCTCAATCAGGCGCCTGTTTTTGCCTTTGCCCTTTTGCCAGTATGCCCAGCCGAGCTGGCTGTGGTAGTATGGCATTCCCGGGTTGCAGCGGACTGCCTTTTCATACTGAGGGATAGCATCCATCCCTGCCCTTTTGTAAATTGTTCCAAGTGTGAAGTGGTATTCTGCGTTAAACGGGCCGTAGAAGCATGCCTTTTGGAGATTTGCTACTGCCGGCTCTGTCTTTTTTATCTTGTTTGCCTTGATGCCCTGCTTGAAATATCTTTCAGAGACTAATGGCATCCGAACGGCAAAGATAAGACCGGCTGTTAGTAAGATAGTAACCGCCGGGGGCAGCGTCCGACCCTTTGGGATGCGCCCCTCACTGCGAGGTGCCTCACTTCCCATCAGCAATCCCCCTAACAAAAAGACATTTGTTGTTATCCCGGGGATATAAAGGTTAAAATCGGCAATGCTGTGAATGAGAAAGGCAATTATCCCAACATAAGAGCCAATCACTATAGCCCCTGTGTCAGTAAATGTCAGTGAAGACACGCGCTTCGTTATAACCCTCCAGCCTGCAGTGAGAAAGACTATGCATCCCCATAGAAATGTGAGCAGTCCACCCAGACCCAGTTCAGAGGCAACCTGGAGATAATTGTTGTGCGCCATCTGGGTCTCCTCCGCCCCCGGGATTCTATACTTAGCGTAAATACTGCCAAATGTGCCGGGCCCTGAGCCGATAGGAGTGTAATCCCTTACCATAGCCATTCCTGCCTTCCAATAGGCAAGCCGAAATTTGAACGAGCCCGTGAAGCCGCCCGGGGTAACCTGCGGAAAAAGCTCGCAGAAGAAAGAGATGCAAATGACGGTGATAATTAAGAGGTTGACGATTATGATTTTTGTGAGATGCCTGCGGCTGCGCCTTCCAAAGAAGATAAAACTCCAGAGGATGAGAGAGATGAGAGATGCAAGCCAGCCCCCCTTTGAAAATGTAAAAAAGAGACACATAAATGCGCCTGCGCAGACAACCCCCGCAAGAATACGGCTGGGTATATCTATCTTAGACAGAAGCACAGAAAGGGACAGGGGCAGGATTAATATAATAAAGCCGGCTAAGGCAGGGGGGAATACGAATGTTGAGAAGATTTTCTCGGTGCCGAGCCGGGTCATAAATTCCGGCGCAAATTCTCCGGCGTGGTAGAGCCGGACAATCTGCCGTGTTCTCTCCAGTCCCCCGAAGCGCTGGTAGATACCATATGCGCATACCAGCACTGTGCTTATGAGTAAAACGGTGACGATTATACGCCTTTCCCGGGCAGTCTCTACATTGTTCACAACGATAAAATAAAGGAGCAGATAACTTGAAAACTGGTAGAGTTGTTTGATACTTGCGTCAATATTAACAGAGAAGATTGTAGATATTGTGAGAATAAGAAAAAAACTGAGCAGTGGCAGCCCCAGCGGGGTAAGCCGAAATGGCTTTTCTTTTCCGATGAGCCATACCCCGAAAATGAGAAGGGTCGCTGTCTGGATGTATGTATTGGACCAGGAGTAGGTCATCCCGGAGATGAGGGGTCTTGTAAAGGTAATCAGGACAAGTCCTGTAAGAACCAGAAAATGAGCGATGCGGTTTTTATTTCTCATTTCTTTTCTTTGCGGATACCAGCTCGAGAAAGATGATTATTCCGAATATGCTGAGCGTCGCGGACAGGAGAATGATTGCCCCCGACAGGCTCAGGGAGGTAAGCAGGAGGGCATTTATCCCGACGCAGAATGTAACTAGATAGACAAAACTGACAGCCTGTTTCTGAGTCATTCCAAGCCGAAGGAGCCTGTGTGAGAAGTGCCTCTTATCGGCGGTGAAGATTGACTGTTTGTTTTTGAGCCGCAGGCAGATGACAGAGAGCGTGTCAAAGATTGGGACGCCAAGGATTAAGATAGGCATAATGACAGGAAGAAACGTCCTGCTGGAGGGTGTGTAATATGTGTTCAGGATGGTAAGTGTGCCCATTGTGTAGCCGATGAAGAGACTTCCTGCATCTCCCATAAAGATGCTGGCAGGGTTTATGTTATACTTAAGAAATCCAAGGATACTTCCCACAAAGGCGGCCAGTATGGCAGATACGAGGAATTGCCCCTGCTGGAGAGAAACAGCCAGAAAAAGTATAGATGAGATAAACGCGACCCCCGCTGTGAGTCCGTCCATATTGTCCATCAGGTTGAAGGCATTTGTAATGGCGATTATCCACAGGAGTGTGATGAGCCAGGAAAGATAGGCATTGGTCATAAACAGGGATGCGCGCACGCCTGAGCCAATAAGAAACAGGGCGGCGGCGAGCTGCCCGGCAAGCTTTAGTCTGGCGCTCATTCGGCGAATGTCATCAATCAGGCCAAGAAGCATTATAAAGGTTCCCCCGATGAAAATGGCCGCAAGCTGTTTATATCTGATTCCTACGCCGGCTAATTTGTCGGCAATCTCCGGCGGAAGAAGGCCTTCAATCCACGGGCTTGACTTGAAGAGTAAAACAATGCCTATGTTGACTATAATTGTAAGGTTGAAAGCAAGGTAGATTGCAGTCCCCCCAAGCAGCGGCTTTGGCTCCTTGTGGAGCTTTCTGTCTTCAGGGATGTCAAGTATTCTAAGTTTTAGCGCTATCTTTCTTGATAGAGGTGTGAGGCTGAGAGAAAGCAGCAGAGAGAATAAAAATATGTAGATGCAGACAAAACCCCAGCTCATCTTAGTCCTTTCCCCATATGGCCCTTTCCCTATATGTCATGCTGAATTTATTTCAGTATCTCCGTTTCAACTTGTTTCAGTATCTCCGTTTCAACTTGTTTCAGTATCTCAATAATTGAATACCATAGGAATTTCTTTTTTTGCGCAACCTAAAGGTTGCGGCTACCTGCTTCTCCCAATGTTGCGGCTACCTGTTTCTCCCAATGTTGCGGCTACCTGTTTCCCCCAACCTGGTAGCCGCAGGCTTCAGCCTGCGTTAACTTAACTAGACCCTGAAACGAGTTCAGGGTGACATTAGCGCGTGAACGCTTACTTCACAACGTAGTCGTGCGATTTATCGCACAATTTTCAATTATCTCTTTAAGAACCTCATCCAGCGAGTAGGCCGGCTTCCAGCCGGTAAGTTTGCGAATCTTGGTAGTATCCGGAGTGCGGTTCTGCATATCCTCAAAGTTCTTTGCATAGGCTTTGTTATACGGTATGTAGATTATTCTGGAGCTGCTTTTTGTGATGCGTTTTATCTTTCTTGCGAGCCCCTGAATTGTGATGGGGCTGCGTCTTCCTATGTTAAAAACCTCTCCTATTGCCCCCGGGTGGCGGGAGAGCCCGGTAATGCCCTCTACCACATCCTTCACATGCGTGAAACTTCTCGTCTGCATGCCATTGCCATATACTGTGATTGGCTTATTAGAAAGCGCCTGGGAGATGAACCTGGGAATTACCATCCCATAGGCGCCTGTCTGCCTGGGCCCGCAGGTGTTAAAGAGCCTGACGATTATTACCGGCAGACCCTTTTCCCTGTAAAAGGCAAGGCCTAAAAACTCATCCAGCGCCTTTGTGCAGGAATAGCTCCATCTGCTGATGGTGGTCGTCCCCAGCAGCCTGTCATCGTTTTCATGGTAGGGGGACTTCTGCGCCTTGCCATAAATCTCTGAGGTAGAGGCAATGACTACCCTTTTCTTATCGCTTGAGGCGGACTCAAGGATATTTTTGGTTCCGTCGACGTTTAT
>CBDUUU010000015.1:0-8773 GCA_965370485.1 uncultured bacterium | reverse complement strand
AAAATGATAAAGATAAAAGCCGTCAGCACCTTTGACCTTGGAAAGAGAAAATAGTATGCCCCCAATATCCCCGATATCGCGCCGCTTGCCCCTATCACAGGGAGGGTTGAGTCAGGTTCACTTGCGATGTGTGCTATGCAGGCTAATATCCCGCACAAAAAGTAGAAAAAGGTAAATTTCATATGCCCGATTTTATCCTCGATGCTTGTCCCGAATATCCACAGGTAAAGCATATTGCCAATGATATGCAAGATACCGGCGTGAAGAAATAAGGAAGAGACGAGGGTTACATAGATTGAGTAGCCCAAATAAGGGGGAAGGTCCCTGCCATGAGAGATTTCATACGGAACCGCCGCCAGGGATATAAGATTTCCCCTGAAGAAACACTGGTAAACAAAGACAGCTATATTTGCCAGTATCAGGGCAATTGTGATAAACGGAAAGGTATTTCTGGGGTTTTCACTTCTTAAGGGAATCAAAACACGCCTCTTCCTTTTCGTTGAAACTGCCGCATTGTGGGCAGCGAGAGAGCTCATCATGCCGGGAATCGATGTAGACAAAGGTGCATATGTGACAGCGCCAGAGGAATTCTTTGCTTTCAGGAGAGGCAGATTCTCTCAGCTCCTCCCCCTCAGCATGAAACCAGAGGAGAAAGAGGAGCGACATCTGAATAAGAAGATAGGTCGAGATGATAAATGACAGGGGCATTTAGTTTGTCTTATGCCTCCTCAGAAGCTCCTCTACAGGGCTGATGGCCTCCCTCTCAGGTTCCGGCCCTTTCTCCGCAGCACTGCCAATTATGCTAAGAAATGGCTCATCGATATACCCTTCGGGGGCAACAGGGACCGCCGGGCTCTCCTGCATCCTGACGATACCGGGGGATGTATCATCTCTAAACGGGCCTGGTTGTATCTCTCGTGCTCTGCGGGGGCTTCTCGCCGGCACAGGGTCACTTACCAGCTTCCCCTTACAGAAAAAAAACTGCACAGGGGCCCGTTCCAGAGACGGGGAAACCACTTCCGCACCGGGGAAGGCGGGGAGAAAAAATACCATAACCGCATGGATTATGATAGAGATAATAACGGACAAACATAATATCTTTTGTGTCTTCATCTTTCCTCTGTTGCAATGGCCACCTTTTTGATACCGCTTTTCCAGGCTATTCGGATTATCTCGAGAATCCGTCCCTGACTGACATTCTCGCCTGCCTTTAAAATAATAACAGCCTCCTCCCTTTTCTTTTCAGACAGTTTTGCCGTCAACTTCAGGAGGATTTCAAGCCCTTCCTTTTCTACCCTGCGCCCATTGAAAAAGATTTCCCTGCCGGTGACTGTAACAGAGTTAAGCCCGGCCGGAACAGTATGCGTTGGGGCAAGTACAGGCAGCCCCACTCTTACAGCCGGCCGGAACAGAAAGTTACCGCTAAGGGTAATAAACAAGAAGGTAAGCGTTAAGGTATCAATCAACGGCATAAGGGTTACCCTTACTCCTATGGGCGAAAGTGAATGGCTAACCTTCATAGCGGCTATCCGGCTTAAGAAGCTTCGGTATATCAACTGAGAGCCGCCTGAGCTCCCGCACAAGTCCATCGAGCCGGCTTACAAAATAATTATGGGCAATAAAGGCAGGTATTGCAACTATGATACCAAGGGCCGTAGTAAGAAGTGCCTCCCCCACCCCGCCTGCCAGCTCCGTGGGGTCGAAGAGTCCGCCGGCAGAACGCACCCCGATAAAAATCTCTACCATCCCCAGAATTGTGCCAAGCATCCCGAGAAGCGGGGACAGATACGCAGCTGTTGCAAGGATAGGCAGATTCTTCTCCATCCGGGGCATCTCTCTCATCCCTGCCTCTTCCATCACCTCTTTAATCTCCCCTGAATCCCTGTCATGCTTCAGGACGCCTGCCTTGATGACATTTGCGAGCGGGGATGCCTCTCTGTCACAAAGAGAAACAGCCTCAATAATCTTGTTTCTCTTAAGAAGAGGAGAGAGCTCCTCCATAAAGGCATTTATTCTGAGCCTCGACCTGTGAAGATTGATGAGCCGCTCGATGATTATTCCAAGAACGAGAACAGAGCAGAAGATTATAAGCCAGATAACGGCCTGCCCGTGAGCAGGGGTCTTAATCCCAAGAATTATTAATTTGCCCATTAGTTTCCCTCACGATTTGGCTCCCTGCTTTTTTAGGGCGTTGATTTTTTCTCTGGCGAGTGCCCCCTTTGCCCCGGAGGGGTCAGCCCTTATTATCTTTCTGTAAAAATTTTCCGCCTCTTCAAACTTGCCCTGTCTCGTAAAACAACCGGCAACCCTGCTCTCTGCCTCAAGCACAAGCTCACCTATGCCGGGATAAAGATAAATAACCTTAAGATATCCAAGCCCTGCCTCCGTCAACCGCCCCATTTGCTCGTGACTTAAGGCAATCCTGAACTGGACGTCTGCCCTTAGCTGTTCATCGCCATGACCCTGCGCATTTTTGAAGACAGAAATGGCTTTCTCCCACTTCTTCAATTCCTGCAGGCTCCTTCCTATCCAGTAATAGGCAGCAGTCTCCCCTTCGAAATTTCTCACAATCCCCTCGTATGTCCTTATTGCCTCGTGGAATTTACCTTCCGCCCTCAGGATACTGCCAACTCTTAACAGTGCATCACGCCTCAGGGTCTCTGTCAGGCATTTAGGGTCAAGTATTTTAAACTCCCTTTTCGCCTGCTTGAGGCTGCCCTCACTTTCATAACTTCTCCCGAGCCAATAGTGAGCGTGAGCCTTTAATATATCAGAAGTGGTCTTTTCGAGAATCTCAAGAAATCTTGCCCTCGCCTCCTGAGTCTTTCCGCCATCAAGGAGGTATTTACCAAGGTGCAGCCCTGCAATCCCTGCCTGCCTGCCTTCGGGGTATGATGAAAGATAGAGCTGAAATTTTTCCCCTGCCTCTCCGCTTCGACCAAGCTTCCTGCAGCAGAGCCCGGCCAGAAACAAGGCATCCGGGCTAAGCACATCATCGGGGAAGGACCTTAAGAGTTTTTCGTACTCACAGGCGGCCTCTTTGTATTTACCTCCCTCATAGTAGGTATTTGCAATGCCATAGAAGGCATTAGAGATGAATTTGCTCCCGGGATGCAGGGAAAGCATCTTCTGATATTCTTCCCTTGCCCGATATAACTCTCCTGACTTAAGAAGGGCAGTGGCCTGCCAGTACCGGGCCCCGGGGGCAAGGGCACTATCCGGGTATTCTGCCCCCAGCAGGCTGAAGTGATGAGCGGCCTGCGGGAAATCCCCCTCCCGATACAAACAAGAACCTGTCTGGAACCGGGCAAGCTCCCCTCCTGCCTCTTCGTAGATAGGCAGTGCCTCTTTATAATGCCCCATATTAAAAAGGGCATCCCCTATTCTGAGTTTTGAGCTGTTTGCAAGCTCACCTGCCGGATATTTTTCAACCATCTTCTGAAAGGTCTCCAGAGCCTGCCTGGACCTTCCCATCCCCAGCAGCACCACCCCTGTTTTGTAGATAGCTTCCTCCTCTAAAGGAGAGGCAGATTTTCCTATCAGCCTTTCATATGAGGCAATACTCTCAGAATACTTGCCCATCGCGCACAGACTCTCCGCAAGCAAATATTGGGCATCATTTGTCTGCACACTCTGAGGGTATTTATCAAGAAAACAGGTGAAGGCATCTTCCGCCCTGCCGTAAGAGGCATCCCGAAAGTGAGCCATCCCCTCAAGATAAGATGCCCTCTCGCCCAGAGATGTGGAGAGGGCTGCTAACTTGTGGAAGGAGTCAGCCGCTTCCTTGAACCTCTCCTGCGAAAAAAGGCTCAGCCCAAGGCAGTAAATAGAGATGGGCTGCCCACTTTGCCCCTTCAAAAGGGCTGAGCAGAGCTCTGTTGAGGACTTGTAATCACTGCTCTTATATCTGCAGTATGCCGCGAGGAGTTGTGCCCCCCGGGAGAACCTACTTTCAGGAAAATTAAGGGAGAGTTTCTCCCAGCTGTTACAGGCAGGTTCCATTTTACCCAGGAGAAAGAGGCATTTTCCGAGCATATTGCAGGCGCTGTCCGCTAGATGGCTGTCGGGGAAGTCCCTAAGAAAATCCTCGAAGGCACTCCCTGCCTTCCCCCACATACCCCCTTTAAAATAGGCATCCGCAGTCCAAAACTGCGCTAGAGGCGCATATGCACTCTCTGCGGGGACCTCACTGAAACAGGCAACAGCCTCTTCCAATCTGCCAAGGGCAAGCAATGACCTTCCCAGCCGAAGTTTGCTCCCTCCAAGCAGGGCGCTGCCCGGAAATTCCGCCTCAAATTTCTTAAAGACATCACCGGCTTCGGCAAACTCACCGAGCTTGTAAAGACAGAGCCCGCGCGAATAGAGAGACAAATCTCCGGCTAAGCCCTGAAAATGAGCACCGGCCTCTCTAAAATCCCCCAGTCTGAACAGTATATCCCCGCATAACAATGCCGCAGAGTGTGCCAGTTTACTCTCAGAAAAGTCCTCCAGAAATTTTCGATACAACGAGAGCGCATCCTGAAGCCTATTTTCTCTAAGGGCGCACTCTGCAAGCCGATAGGCGGCTTTCCCGGCAAGGTCACTGCGGGCATAATCCCTGAGAAGGAACTCGTATTCACTCTGCGCAGAGCGCAGTTTCCCCTGCCTTAAAAGGCACTCTCCTAATAAAAAATGTGCGTAATGTGTCTTCCTCGAGCGGGGATAGTTGACAATAAATTTAGTGGCCTGCTCTGCGCCTACCTCGTATAATCTATCAAAATAGGCCGCCTGCGCAAGTGTGAAATCCTCACTCTCACCGGCAAAAGAGGGTAGAGCCGCCACTGCGGCAAAAAACAGGGCAGAAAGAACCCTCTTCATTTTTTATCCTTTTTATCCTTCCCGGGTTTCTTTTTCTTCTTCTTTCCGCCCTTCTGGTCCCTGCCCTTTGCGAATCCTTTCATTGCCTCTCACCTCCAATACCTGAAACGGTTTACTTGCCTCACCAAAATAAACACTCATATGGGGGAAGGGGATTTCGATGTTGCGGGCATCAAAGGCACCCTTCAGTCGAAGTCTATACTCCCGCCCCACGGCCCACTGATGGTTAGGCTTTGTCTTAATACGCGCCTTTATGACAATCGCCGAATCTGCAAAGTCATCTACACCAAAGACCTCCATCGGCTCTATAATCAAAGATGAGAAGTCGTTGTCAGAGCGCATCTCTTCGCAGACCTCTTTCATTATCTTGATGACCTGTCTCAGGTCCTCTTTGTAAGCCACCCCAATATCCAGGAGTGCGGCAGACCAGCCGCGGGTCATATTAGAAAGGGTATTGATTGTTCCGTTCGGAAAAATGTGAACTACCCCGGCAAGGTCTCTGATAATTATCGTCCGCAGGTTGATTGCCTCCACCAAACCCTTTGTCCCGTTAATAATTGCAAAGTCACCCACTCTTATCTGATCCTCAATAAGAATAAATACCCCGCTTATAATGTCCTTTATCAGGCTCTGCGCCCCAAAACTAACAGCCAGTCCAAATATCCCAGCCGCAGTGAGGATAGGCCCGATGCTGATGCCGAGTTCTCCTAATATAATGGTAATGCCCACCCCCCACAACAATACAAGTGAGAGCTTGCTGAAAACGCTGCTCAGCGTCTGGATTCTCTTGCGAAGCTCACCGGGGGCATCCTTGGACCTGGATACTCTCTCTATCAGGAATTTTCCAAGCTTTCCGGAGAACGATACCAGAATAAAATGAATGACAAACAGCGCAATTAGGATAAGAATTACCTTTGGACCATTGGCGTAAAGGGTTTCTGCCAAAGCATTCATTTAATGGCTCTCCTTGAAAAGGTCAAGAAATCTATCCTCGTATAGTTTGTAAAGTTCCCAGCGGTCGAGCTCACTCTTCAGGTCAACGGCCTTCTTGCGGTCTAATTTTGCCTCTTTAAAAAGCCTTTCAATCTTTTCCATCACAAAACCGGGGATTTTATCATCTTCAAGTTCGGGTATCCCCTCCTTTTGCATATCGGGAAAGACCTCATGAATCTTTCTCTCGATGATGCTCATCTTCTCATCCATCTCACTCACTGCCCCCTCCAGGCCATGCATATCAATGTCAATCCCGGTTAATTTGCTGATGGTCCTGACTATCGCCGCCGAGGCCCTGGGGTTAGGAAAATTTATTGCGTAGGCAGGTAAGGTTGAGAGAAGGCAGACTGCCTCGATATCGCGCATCCTGGCAAATTCGAGAAGCAGTCCGTTGAGCCCGGATATCTGTCCCTGCTCCAGCATCTTTATATTCCTCTTCCTCAGAGATTCACATAGTGTTTTTTCATTTGCCACCGCATATATGGTCGATTCTTCAAGATAACTCATCGGCTTCGGGAATGCCGCCCCAGTATAGATTCTTCTTACATGAAGTTTTTGGGCAAGGTCGAGAACCTCGCTCATAAGGGCAGCCGCCTGCTCCCCTGCGGACTGCGCCTCACCCTCGACAACTACCAGCGCAGGGTCTTTACTATAATAGAAGTAGCTCTTCGGCATCTGAGGCATAGAAGTTACCCCATCCTTGACAACGATTGCATCGGGAATCGTAAAATCCGCGAAATCAATCTTGCCGAAGGGCTTCATCTTTACCGCCCTTCTGAAATAGTCAACTGCCCCGATGGCTACATTGCCCATCCCGGGCCAGGCGGCAAGCATTGTCGCATTACGAAGACTTATCTGCCTGTGAGTTTTCAGCCTGAACAAATCTCTACCCTGCCATCATTTATCTTCAGCCTTCCTTCGGCAAATAGCTGTACCGCCTTCGGGTAGATACTGCACTCTTCCCGAAAGACCCTTTCAGCAAGCGTATGCGGGGTATCCCCTTCCATAACAGGTACTGCCTCCTGAAGTATTATGGGACCGTGGTCGTAGTCCTCATCCACAAAATGCACCGTGCACCCTGTAACCTTTACCCCCTTTTCAAGAACAGCCTTATGCACAAGCTCCCCGTAATAGCCCTTTCCGCAAAAGGCGGGGATGAGCGCCGGGTGGATATTCATTATCCTCCCACGATATTTCCTGTCAACCTTGAGTTTATGCATGAAGCCTGCAAGGAGAATAAGGTCGAGCTCAAAGCCGCCAAGGGTCTTGTCGATTGCCTCGCTGAACCTGCCCTCATCGCGAAAATTTCTGCGGGAAACTGTGACTGCGGGAATACCTGCCTTCCTTGCCCTCTCAAGCCCATAGGCGTCAGAACGGCTACCGATTACCAGCACTATCTTTGCCTTTAGACTGCCTGCATCTATACAGTCAATGAAGTTCTGAAGTGTCCTGCCGCTGCCCGAAAGCAAAACCGCTACCTTCAATGCATCGTAACCGTTCACGACCATGTTGTCATTTCGAACCCTGAATATGTCATACTGAACTTGTTTCAGTATCTCCGTTTATTTCAGTACCTCAATAAAGTGCTTATCGACATAACTCAGGAAGACCGATTAGCTATGTGTAGCTGCCTGAAGACAGGCGATGAAGCCCGCCCGATTCATCTGGCCGAAAGCGGCAATTACGCCTCATAAATGAGGCAACTACTAATGATTATTCTATTTTCCTGACTAAAGTCAATAGGCATACTCAATAATTTAATTAGACCCTGAAACAAGTTCAGGGTGACATTAGCGCGTGAACGCTTACTATTCAGTAAACCACGTCATTTGTGGTAGCCGCAGGCTTCAGCCTGCGCACCCCGAAAGGTGCGACTACCTCTTGGTATGGTGTTCACTGAGCATTTACAATTAAAACACGAAATTAGAGAGTTAGCAAGTTTTATTTTGTGGCAAAATGATGCAGGCGAAATTTCCTTTTCAGAGACGAGAAAAGGTGGGGGCCTGCCACCACGAAAGCGGGGGTCACATATTGCATGGACAAGGTCGAGGAAATCGATTATAGGGTAAATTTGAGGGGGTTTTTATCGACGGTGGGAGTGAAAATTCTAAAAAGTGTCGAATACGAGTTATTTGTAGGTTTTCTCTCCTCTTTTTCTTATCCCCAAAATCCAAACTGTTTTCTTTTGGGGATCTACATCGTAAAGAATTCGCTGGTTGCCAATTCTTATCCTATAGTGAGCGACGTAGTCTTTGTAGAAAATAGGCGGGCTCAATCGTTTGAAAGATTTTATGCCGGGGTGTGGATTTTCTGCTAATGCATCAACTTTTTGCTTTACTTGTTTCTGCAATTTAAGGGGCAGTTTGCGAACCTGTTTTTCAAACTCTCTGGCCAGGGAATCACTGGGGAACGATATTTCGTATCCCGACATTTTAAATGCCTAACCTCTGCCATACTTTCTTTACAGGCACGCCTTTCACGCCTTTGGCTATTGCCTTACGTCCCTCTGCTACCATCCTCAGTGTTTCAGGATCAGAAAGCTCATCCATAATATCTATAAGCTCGGCCATCTCTCCGTAAGGGACTAGAAACTTTTCAGGGTGACCGTGACGAGTAACCAGATAAACTTGGTTATCCCTTATATATTTAGGAGCATGGTCCCTGAAATCTTTAACGCCAATGTGTCCTGCTCGGACTATATCTGTCATTACACTCATAACAGTCTCCTCCTGTCTGTTGTTACCACAAGTATGTACATATTACAGGGCTGGCTCTATTTAGTCAAGTGAAAATTGCATTCCCAAAATTGCGTTCCCTCTGTTCTGGCTTCCTGTTCTGGCTGACCTTTTTGATTTGCTAAATGGGTTGTCTGAAAAGTCACCATAAGAAACCACCCGCCAAAAATCGCCTATTTTAGGGCATT
>CBDUUU010000014.1:0-8943 GCA_965370485.1 uncultured bacterium | reverse complement strand
TCATTTACGCATTTCTCCCCCCTTAAGAGCTCCTCAACAATCATGAGGCGTGTGGGGTGTCCCAGTGCTTTTAAGAGCTCTGTAATTTCTTTAGTCTTCATCCTGTTCTCATATTCTGATATTAGAATATCAGAATAAAGAAACCATGTCAAGTCTTTCAAAAAATTCGTAAAAATTCGTAAAATTCAATGGATAAATCTTACAGATGTGTTATACTAAAAATGGTAAGCGAGCGGTTGACTGAGTGGTTTACCTTTAACCCGGAGGTTTGTTATGAAAAAGACCTGTTCTTTTTTACTCGTTTTGTCCCTTGCTGTTTTTCTCACCCAGTGTGGTCCAAGGCCCCCGGCAAAGAAGGGCAAGAAAACTACGAAGGCAAAGGTAATAGCCGTAGTGGCAGACGGCAAGATTGTGGTTGACGGTGATGCCGGGGACTGGGAAGAGATAGGGTTTTTGGTTAAGAGAATAGGCTTAGAGGAAAGAGGTAAATTCCCGCCAAGGATTGACCTGAAGTCAGCCAAGGCCGCCAGGGATTCCGGCAGCCTGTACCTCCTGCTCGAGGCAGAGCCTGTAAGTGCAGGCATAGCCCATATCTATATAGACTCTGACGGAAGCAAGACCACGGGGGTTTATGATATTATGCTCGGGAAAAAGGGGGAATTTCCCAAACTGCCGCAGGGATGGGATTACATAATCAAACTCACCTATTCTTCATATACTGACGGCGGCAGGGTCCTGCCTATGTTAACCTCTCAGGTAGAGAAGTTTTTGAGAGTAGAATACGGGTATATGAGCAAGCTGGTCTTTGGGCACAAAAATAACAAAGACAACCCAGCCTACGTAGGGGCGCGCGGTGTGCGGCAGGAGCTGAGGATTCCCCTGAAGGCACTTAATATAAAGCCCCCCACAGACATCGCCTTCCTCTTTGTGGAGGGTACCGGAAATGTATTCACCGAGTATAGTAAACACTGCAAGTTCGTAAAGGCAGTTTGTGAGTAACCCCGTTAGGGGTTATTTTTGCCGCATTGCATAAACTGCACTCAGCAATACCCCATCGTGCTTTGTGGCGTATAAGGGGGTCTCATTTTTATAAATTTCCCAGATTCTTTTATCAAAAAAGCCCTGCCTGCAGTTAAGCACAAGAAATTGCGCCTCTTGATGAGAGACAATCCTGAAGTCCTTTCTGAGTCTGCCTGTAAACTTATACAGACTGGTGACGTTACAGCCTGCAGGAAAGAAGGCGACTGAGGCATATTTCGGAAGATTGGCATTTAGATAGCCCAGGAGATCATCGGTTGCCGTGTCTCCCCAGTAGGTTGACTCAAAGCCCCACTTTTGCGCGCCTTTTAATCCGCCCACAAGCATATTGTAGTAAGACAGCTCGTATGGATGAATACGCACAATGGAAATAACAGGCAGGCAAAGGAGAAAAAGTGCAGCCGGGAGCACCCTTGAGGCATGCAGTCTGCGGGTGAGTCTGCGTGTCACCCAAAAGAGCCCAATCCCGGCCATAGATGCAATAAAGGGAAAGGCCGGTAAATACAACCTTACCCCATCGTACCTCTGGGCAGAGGGAAGCGCGCATACAATAATGCTTGTCAGGGCATTCATAATAAAGAGTGCGGCAATGCGGTCTTTGAATTTATCCCTTATAGTAACAGCCGCCCCAACAGCGGCAAATACAAGAGGGGCGACAGGTGTTGTTATAAGTGTCATTAAAAACGGGTAATGCCAGGGGGCAGTTGCCTCCCTGTAAGTATTGCCCAGGTAATATATGGGAATTGTGGGGCGCATAATCTTCAGGATAAGATAGTGAGAAAACCGGGAGAGCGGCTCAGGCCACAGCCACGGCCAGCTTATAAAGAAGACAAGAGGAGAGATTGTAAGCATAGCAATGAGGTTCTTGCTGTATTTTCCCCTATGGTAGATGCATGCCCACAGGATAAGCGGGAGAGGAAGAAAAAAGGCGTTTAGCTTGGTAGAAAGGGCAACCCCATATGCCAGGCCTGTAAGAACAGCCCATCTTTTGTCCGAGAGACCCCTGATAAAGGTGTAGACAACGGTGACCCAGGTAAGACTCATTGCCACATCAAGACTGGCAAGATGCGCATGGCCGAACACCCGCGGCATAGTAAGAAGAAAGATGCCTGAGAAGAGTCCTGCCCATAGATTATAATAGGCGGCGACCAGCCTGCAGGTCAGCATTATCAGGAGTGAAAAGAATACGGCAGTGGGCAGGCGCGCCGCGATGAGTAAATCGGCAAATCGGTGCAGCGTAATCATCGAGATGCCGCTTGCCACCTTCGCAAATGGGGGGTTTCCCGAGGTTCCTCTCCAGTAATAGGTGATTACATCGGCTGAAAAGGTATCCCTGAGGCCGCCTCTCAAGGTAAAAAACCACTCAATATAATTCAGCGAGGATGGGATAAAGAGCGACTCATCCCATGTCAGCCCCGGGTCTCCGAGTGTCCCAAACACCGACACAAAGGAGACAATGCCCAGGGCGGCGATTACCCAGCTCTGCGCGCGGGCGCCGAAGCGGCTGCCGGTGGCTATCTCTACCATATCACTTTGATTTTACCCTTTACACATCGCCTCCACAAGAATAAAATATGAACTTGTGTAATCCTTAGTTATGAAAGACACCCGTACACCCCTTGCCGGGAGGATGAGGCCCGATACACTCGACGAGCTTGTCGGGCAGAGTCATATCTTAGGAGAAGGCAAACTCTTGAGAGAGGCCATTCTTAACGACCGGATAAGCTCCCTTATCCTCTACGGGCCGCCAGGCTGCGGAAAGACGACCCTTGCCCATATCATCGCAAACGTATCAGGCGCCAGGTTTTGCCGGCTCAACGCAGTTACCTCGGGTGTGGCTGAGATTCGGGACCTCCTGAAAGAGGCAAGGTATCATCAGGGTATCGATAGTGATAAAAAGACCATCCTGTTTATCGATGAGATTCACCGCTTCAACAAGGCTCAGCAGGATGCCCTGATGCCGGATGTCGAGGAAGGGACAATTATTCTTATCGGCGCAACAGCCCACAATCCATACTTTTCAATCAACTCGACACTCCTCTCCCGCTCTCTTGTCTTTACACTCAACTCCCTGAATGAAGAAGAGGTTCAGGTCATTCTGAAAAGGGCGCTCGCTGACAAAGAGAAGGGGTTGGGTAAATTCCACATAGTGATTGAGGAGGAGGCGCTCAATCATCTTGCGAGGGCATCGGACGGAGATGCAAGGACAGCCCTTAATGCCCTGGAGTTAGGGGTTCTTGCCACGAAGCCGGAGGCTGATGGTTCTGTCCGCTTTACATTGAGGTTCGCGGAAGAGTCGATGCAGAAAAAGGCATTTGTCTATGATAAAGACGGCGATAAACACTATGACGTTGCCTCTGCCTTCATAAAAAGCATGCGCGGGAGTGACCCAGATGCGGCTGTGTACTGGATGGCAGTAATGCTTCAGGGCGGAGAGGACCCCAGATTCATTGCGCGCAGGATTGTCATCTGTGCCGCTGAAGATGTAGGAAACGCAGACCCGCAGGCGCTCGTCGTGGCAAATGCTGCGCTGGAGGCATCGGAGTTCGTGGGGCTGCCCGAGGCGCAGCTCATCCTCTCACAAGCCGTTACCTATATAGCAGCTGCCCCCAAAAGCAATGCCTCTTATCTGGCAATCAGCAGGGCAATGGAGGATGTAAAAGAACACAGAACCTTATCGGTCCCGCCGCACCTCAGAGGCACGGGCTACCCGGGCTCGAAGGCGCTCGGTCATGGGAAAGGGTATAAGTATCCGCACGACTATAACGGGCACTTTGTGAGGCAGATGTACCTGCCCGGCAAGGTAAGAAAGTATTATGAACCCTCAGAGATGGGATACGAAAGGATTATCAGGCAGAGATTGAAAAAACTCGAAGATGAGCAAGAAAAAAGATGAACTGCGAAAGGTGATGCTGGGGCGGCGCGCGGCACAGTCAGAAAGGGAAATGGCCGAAAAGTGTGACAAGATTAAGAATGTGCTTCTCTCCCGGCCGGAGTTCGCAGGAGCCGGCTCAATAATGTTCTATCTTGCAAAGAATGAGGAGGTAAGGACCGAGGATGCAATAAGGCAGGCACTGCTCCGGGGGAAAAGGGTCCTTGTCCCTCTTGTAAAAAGGGATGAGAGAAGGCTTATCCCCTCTATCCTTACAGATTATGACAGGCAGTTAATAGAAGGCATCTTCGGAATTCTGGAGCCAAAGAAGGAACATATACACCCATTTTCCCCATCAGAGATTGAGCTCGTTATTGTGCCCGGTGTTGCCTTTGACAGGAAAGGCGGGCGGATTGGATTTGGAGGCGGCTTCTACGATAATTTTCTTTCAGGGTTGCCCGCATACAAAATAGGGCTGGCATACGAGGTGCAGATTGCGGAGGAGCTTCCCCTTGATGATGGGGATGTGCCTGTTGATATGATAATCACCGAAGACAGAGTTTACCCCGTAAATAGTGTAGTTGCTTGATTCATCAAGCTATGCAAAAGGCAGTTGTCTTATTAAGCGGCGGTATGGACTCGGCAACAGCCGCGGCCATTGCCGGGGATGAAGGCTTCTGCCTGTATGCCCTTACCTTCGATTACGGGCAGAAGAACCGGTATGAGATTGAATGCGCAAAGGCGATAGCTGTTTCTCTGGGGGCAGACGAACATAAGATAATTAAGACTCGCCTGCCGGGGGGCGGCTCTGCAATTCTAAAAGGGGGGAAGACCGCCCAAACCTATGTTCCCGCCAGGAACACAATCTTTCTTTCATATGCCGTCAACTGGGCAGAGTCACTCTCCGCAAGAGATATATTCATCGGTGTAAACGTCGTAGATTACAGTGGCTATCCCGACTGCAGGGAAGAGTACATTAAGGCATTTGAGAAAACGGCAAACCTCGGCACAAAGGCGGCATTGAAAGGGAAAAAATTCAAGATTCACACCCCGCTGATGCACCTGTCGAAGGCAGGCATAATCAAAAGGGGCATCTCCCTCGGGCTTGACTACTCACTTACAAGCAGCTGCTACTTTCCCGCTCGCAGTGGAAGCCCCTGCGGAAGATGCCAGAGCTGTCTCCTGAGGCAGAAAGGCTTTACCATGGCAGGTCTCAGCGACCCGGCCCGGAAATAATTTTTTTTACTATTCAAAATTTGCCGGAAGGTGTATAATTGGCTGGGAGGAACCGCGAGCGTGTTAAAAAGGAGGACAAATGGAGATTGAGGTAAACGACGCAAATTTTAAGCAGGAGGTATTAGAATCAGAACTGCCCTGCCTGGTAGATTTCTGGGCGCAGTGGTGTATGCCTTGCCGTATGGTTAGCCCGATAGTCGAGGGCATAGCCAAAAAGTATGAAGATAAACTAAAGGTGTGCAAATTAAATGTTGATGATGCCCCGGGGACATCTTCCGAGTACGGCATTATGAGCATACCCACCCTGGCTATTTTTAAAGATGGCAAGGTGGTGGACAAGATTATTGGGGTAGTACCTGAGGCCGAACTTGTCTCCAAGATTGAACTCTATGTTTAGGAGGGAGAATTATGCCTGTTTACGCTTATGCTTGCAAAGACTGCGGCGGAAAATTTGATTTGTTGGTAGGGGTAACTTCTGAAAAGGCAGAGCTTAAATGCGAGAAGTGCGGAAGCAAAAATGTCGAGAAGCTCCTTGGCTCATTCAATATGGGAAGCCCTGGCAGCAAAGGTAGTTCTTCGGGGATGAGCTGCCCGACAGGCACTTGTCCTACCTGTTTCTAAGACTTTCCGGGAAGGCGCAAAGATGGCAAAGATTAAGGCGATTAAGGCAAGAGAGATTTTGGATTCACGGGGCAACCCCACTGTTGAGGTCGATGTAGCATTGGGGAGCGGGGCACAGGGAAGGGCTGCGGTTCCTTCAGGCGCTTCTACGGGAAGCAGGGAGGCGGTGGAGCTTCGTGACGGGGATAAGAAAAGATTTTTGGGAAAGGGTGTTTTGAAAGCGGTTGATAACGTTAATAAGGTTATTGCGCCCGAACTTATCGGAAAAGACGCCGCAGAACAAGAAAAGATAGACCGGTTAATGATAGAATTAGACGGCACAGAGAATAAAGGCCGCTTAGGCGCCAATGCCATTTTAGGTGTTTCGCTGGCGGCAGCCAAGGCGTCGGCGATTGATAGCGGCATGCCGGTTTATCGCTGCCTTGGTGGGGAAGAAGCCAGGCGGCTGCCGATGCCGTTTTTAAATATCCTCAACGGCGGCAAACACGCAGACAATAATGTGGATATTCAGGAATTTATGATTGCGCCGGTTGGCGCACCTTCCTTCAGGGATGCCCTGCGCTATTCAGCGGAGGTTTATCATCACTTAAAGTCTATTCTCAAAACAAAGGGGCTGAGTGCCTCGGTGGGAGATGAGGGAGGTTTTGCGCCTAATCTTTCCAATAACGAGGACGCCATCGAAATAATTATCGCATCCGTTGAGAAAGCAGGTTATAAGCCCGGTAAGGATATCGCCATTGCCTTAGACCCGGCGGCAAGCGAATTTTGCCAGGGCGGCAGATACCTGCTAGAGGCAGACAATAAAAGCCTCACCGCACGGGAAATGGTTGCCTATTACGCAAACCTTGTTTCTAAATATCCGGTTATCTCTATCGAAGACGCTTTAGCGGAAAATGACTGGGATGGCTGGAAAATTCTGACGGAAGAATTGGGAAAGAAGGTGCAGTTGGTCGGTGACGATATTTTTGTCACAAATCCGAAGATATTAGAGGAAGGAATCAAGCGGGGAGTAGCGAATGCAGTTTTGATTAAACTGAACCAAATCGGCACACTGACCGAAACACTGGAAACAGTGGACATTGCTAAAAAGGCGGGCTATGCCTGTATGTTTTCGCACCGTTCAGGCGAAACCGAAGATTCATTCCTGGCTGATATCGCTGTTGCCACAAACGTTGGTCAGCTCAAGACCGGCGCTCCCGCCAGGTCCGAAAGATTGGCAAAATATAATCAATTGTTGAGAATTGAGGAAGAGCTTGGCAGTAGAGCAATATTTAAAATGTAGATGAACCCGTAGGGGCGGTTCGCGAACCGCCCCTACAATGGAAGGAGATCTTGTATGTACTACGCTAACTTGATTCCATGGGTAGGAGTCGGAGGTATTTTATTTGCGGTATGGACTTATTTTATGGTTAAAAAGCGAAGCGAAGGGACAGAAAGAATGAGGGAAATCGCAGAGCAGATCCATCTTGGGGCAATGGTGTTTTTAAGAAGGGAGTATGCCTTAATTATGGTTTTTGCCGTTATAATGTTTGCTGTCCTCGCTAAATTTTTAGGCATCTGGGTGGCTGCTGCCTATGCCCTTGGTGCCCTGTGTTCGATGGGGGCGGGATATTTGGGTATGGAAGCCGCTACCCGTTCCGGTTCGCGCACGACCCAGGCGGCTATCGATGGCGGCACTTCTGCTGCGCTGGAGGTATCTTTCCGCGGCGGTTCGGTTATGGGAATTTCCGTAGCGAGTCTGGGAGTTCTGGGATTAGGGGTGGTCTATTTTTTTACTAAGGACCCTTTGATTATAAATGGTTTTGCAATGGGGGCTTCGTCTGTCGCCTTATTTGCCCGCGTCGGCGGCGGTATTTATACCAAAAGCGCCGATGTCGGAGCCGACCTGGTAGGGAAAGTGGAGGAGAATATCCCGGAAGATGACCCTCGAAACCCCGGTGTTATTGCTGATAATGTGGGAGATTGTGTTGGGGATACAGCCGGTATGGGGGCGGACCTTTTTGAATCATATGTCGGCTCAGTGGTCGCTACTATAGCTATCGGCGCAACCTTAGCCGGACCTTTGAAATGGATGTTTCTACCCCTGGGGTTAATTACCGGCGGACTTGTGGCGTCTTTACTGGGCATCTTTTCTATAAATCTTTTAAAAAGAATCAATCCTCAATCGGCGTTGAGATATGCAACTTACGTCAGCGGGATTCTGTTTGTCATATTTTCATATTTTCTTTCCAAAATAGTGGTGGCGGACACAGGTATCTTTTGGGCGATTTTGACGGGACTCTTAACAGGCGTATTTATAGGGCTTGAAAGTGAATTTTTTACCAGCGGTTACCCTGTCAAAGTTGTAGCCAGGAGCAGTCAATCCGGTGCGGCAACAACAATAATTACGGGGCTGGCAACAGGTTTTGAAAGCACGATTCTTCCCGTTATAACGATTGTTATCTCAACCTCTATCGCTTACCATTTAGGCGGTCTGTACGGGATTGCCATATCAGCCGTAGGCATGCTTTCGACTATCGGTATCGTGATGTCCACGGATTCCTACGGTCCTATTGCCGACAATGCCGGCGGTATTGCTGAAATGTCCCAGCAGCCGCCGCTGATTCGCAAAATAACCGACAAGCTTGATGCCATAGGTAATACCACAGCAGCCGTTGGCAAAGGATTTGCTATCGGCTCGGCGGCGCTGACCGCCTTAGCCTTATTCGGCGCATATCAACGCACGGCACAGATTCAGGTTATAAGTTTGTCGAACGTTTCTACTTTCTCAGGGTTGCTTCTGGGGGCATTGATGCCGTTTATTATCGCTGCTCTTACCTTAAAGGCAGTAGGGCGGTCCGCAAACGGAATGGTTATTGAGATTAGAAGACAATTTAGGGAAATCGCGGGCTTACGGGAAGGCAAGGCAAAGCCGGATACTATGCGCTGTGTGGATATTGTTACAAAGGGCGCCTTGAAAGAAATGATTCTTCCCGGGTTTTTGTGTTTAATTGCGCCCATACTGGTAGGCTTCTTTATGGGGAAGGAGGCCCTGGGCGGGTTTCTTGCCGGTTCACTTTCCTGCGGGGTTCTTTTGGGAATTATGATGACCAATGGCGGCGCAACCTGGGATAATGCGAAAAAGTGGATTGAGGAAGGAAATTTGGGAGGCAAAGGCACGCCAACCCATGCCGCCG